>NZ_DAORSO010000048.1:0-16671 GCF_035443565.1 Ornithinibacter sp.
TCGAGAGCCACGTGCTGCAGCCCTTCCTCGTCGGTCGGGTGATGCGCCTGCACCCCCTCGCGGTCCTGCTCGCCATCGCCGCTGGCATCGTGCTCGCCGGCATCGTCGGTGGCCTCATCGCCGTGCCTGCCGTCGCCGTCCTCAACGCCGTGGGCCACCACCTGCTCGACGAAGCCGACGGCGAGTCCGAGCACGTCGGTGCCGCTGCGGCCGACGAGGCCCACGTGCTCACCAGCGGAGAGGCGGAGCGTGCCGAGGAGGCCGTCGACGCGACCGACTCCCCCGGGCAGGGCGAGTAGCTCCCAGCCCCTACCCGACGAGCCGGTCCGTCAGGGACTCCCAGCCCCTACCCGACGAGTCGGTCAGGCGCCGGCTGCGCGGCGGCCGTCGTAGACCGGGCTCTCGGACTCCGACTGGCGCTCGACGGGAGCGGGGGTCGGGGTGACCTCGGCCGGCTCGACCTCGGCCCGCGGCGCCATGGCCTTCATCGTGTAGGTGGGGCGCGGCACCGGCACGGGGTCCCAGGTCAGCGGCATGTCGTCCTCGTCGAGGATCGGCACCATGACCTCGGCGGCAGGCTGAGTGGCCAGCGGGGCGGCGGCGACAGGGGCCACGACGGCGGCCGGCTCGACGGCCGGGGCCTCGACCGACGCGACGACGGCTGGCACTGCGGGCTCGACGGGCGCGGATGCCGTGGCACCGGTCGCGACGTCGGCTGCGGTCGCCGTGGTGGCTGTCGGTGCCGGGCGGGTGGCGGTTGCGCCGCGGCGGGCTGCCGGGACGGTGACCGGCGCGGTGGTGCGCAGTCGGGCGAGCTCGGCCTGGCGACGGCGGTGGGCCCGGGTCAGCGACGCCTGCGCACGGACACCGGAGCGCACCCACGCCAAGGACGCCCCGAGGGCGGCGAGCGGGACGAGCGGGGCCCACGCGGCGAGGACCGAGAACAGGGCGAGCGGCAGGCTGATGAGCAAGGCTGCGGCCACGGCCAGCAGGGTGATGCCACGGACGCGGCGGCTCGGGCTGATCTGCGGGCGCACCGAGCGCACCGGCCGGGACGTCACCCCGGGAGCCACCCGCTCGGTGACGACGGGCGAACCGGCGGAGCGGGCAGAGCGGGCGGGGTGCACGGCGTATGCGCGAGGTCCGGCCGGCTCGGCCGCGACCGGGGTCGAGGGCGCAGCGGAGTCACGCCGGTCGAGCACCCGCATGGCCGAACTGAACTGGTCGACCGAGCGGGCGGTCGACAGGTGGTCGCGGCGGCGGACCAGGTAGTTCACGAAATAGGCAGCCCACACCCCGAGGAGGAGGACGAAGATCAGGCTCGACGGGGACTGCACGACTAGAACGGTAGGCGTGCTCCCCCACTCGACGCCGGACCCCTGTCGGTGTGTCGCACAAGTGACTGCTGTGACTTCTGGGATCAGGCCTCGGAGGTCAGCCGGGTGAGCCGGTCCCTGAGCGTCTCACCGTCGAGGTCCTCGGTCGTCAGCGCGAACGAACGGTGGTCTCGCCATGCCCCGTCGATGTGCAGGTAGTTCAGCCGCAGCCCCTCGTCCCGAAAGCCCAGCTTGCGCACGACGGCCAGGCTCGCGGTGTTATCGGGGCGGATGTTGACCTCGATCCGATGCAGCCCCAGCGCGTCGATCGCGTGGTCGCCGGCGACCGCGAGCGCCGTGGGGATGACCATCCGCCCGGCGACCGAGCGGCTCACCCAGTACCCGACGAGGCAGGAGCGGAACGACCCGAGCATGATGCCGCCGATCGACAACTGCCCGACCAGGCGACCTTCCGCCTCGACGACGAGCGGCATCGACCTGCCGGCGCGGGCCTCCGCGTCGTAGTGCGCCACCAGCTCGGCGAACCCGCGCAGGGGCGCCGCCGGGTCCGGCGAGGTGGCATCCCAGGGCCCGAGCCAGGCGGCGTTGGCCCGGCGCACCGAGTGGAACACCGCTTCGTCCGCGACGGTCAGCGGCCGCAGCACGATGTCGGTGCCGAGCGGCGTGCGCCCGGTCAGCCGCAACGGCCACTCGATGCCGGCGCCGGAGTCACCGTCCCGACGCTGCGCCGACCCTTCACCACCGGCGCCGCCGGCGGACCCGGACCCCGCACCGGCGAGCCGAGCAGCCCCCCGGCGAACGGCATCCCACATCAGTGGTCGCCGCCGCGCACCTGGCTCAGCGTGTGCGGCAGCACCTCCGCGAGCACACCCAGGGCGTCGCGGACCCCGCCGCTGGAGCCGGGCAGGTTGATGACGAGCGTGTGCCCGGCGACACCCGTCAGACCCCGTGAGAGCACCGCAGTCGGCACCCCCTTGGCCACCCCCCGGGCCCGGATCGCCTCGGCCAGCCCCGGGACCTCGTAGTCGAGCAGGGGCCGCGTCGCCTCGGGGGTGCCGTCGGTGGGGGTCAACCCGGTGCCGCCGGTGGTGACGAGCAGGTCGGGCGAGGTGGCGAGGGCCGAGGCCAGCGCGCGCCCCACCGACGGGCCGTCGGGCACGACGAGCGCGTCGGGCACCTCGGCACCCCACGCGCGCAGGGTCTCGACGAGCACGGCACCACCGCGGTCGGGGTAGACCCCGGCGGCGGCGCGGGTCGAACACGTGATGACCACCGCGCGCGCCCCGGCGAGCGACGGGGTCGGCGGGCGCGGCCCGTGGCGCGCCGACCTCGAACCGGTCGTGACGGCATCCAGGACGTCGGGCTCCTTCCAGTCGCCGGACCGTCCGCCGGACTTCGCCGTGACCCGGATGTCGGTGATGCGGGCGTGCTTGTCGACCGCCTTGACCATGTCGACGAGCGCGAGCGCCGCGACGCTGACCGCGGTCAGGGCCTCCATCTCGATACCCGTGCGGTCGGCGGTGCGGACGACGGCGCTGATCCGCACCCCCTCGTCGACGACGTCGAGGTCGACCTCGACGGCGTGCACCACGACGGGGTGCGCGAGCGGGATGAGGTCGGGGGTGCGCTTGACGGCCTGGATGCCCGCGACCCGGGCCACGCCGAGCGCGTCCCCCTTGGGGACCGCGCCACCGCGCAGCGCCGCGACGGCCGCTGCCGACAGCAGGACCATGCCGGATGCCGCGGCGCGCCGGGCGGTGACCTCCTTGGCGGAGATGTCGACCATGTGGGCCGTGCCGTCGGCCCGGACGTGGGTGAGCCCCGACGTGGTGCGGGCCTTGCTGGTGGAGTCAGTCACGCGGGCGATCCTGCCCCAGCAGCGGCAGGCACCGCACGACACTCCCCGCAGCCACGTGCTCGACGTCGGCCGGCACCACGGCGAGCGCCGTCGCCGCGGCGAGGGCACCGAGCACGTGCGACCCCTGCCCGCCCGACGGCGAGATCCGCCCGGCCCGCTCCGTCACGCGCGTGAGCTCGACCTTGCCGGCGACCGTCGGCCACCCGACGGAGGCCTCGGCCTCGAAGGAGCCGTCGTCGTCGGGGTCGAGCCCGGCGAGGCGGCGCAGTACCGGCAGGACGAACACGTGGAAGGAGGCGAAGGAGCTGACCGGGTTGCCGGGCAGGGTGATGACCGGGGTGCGGTGCGCACCGAGCAGCCCGCTGCCCTGCGGCATCCCCGGGCGCATCGCGACCTTGACGAACTCGACGCCACCGTCGGCGGACAGCACCTCCTTGACCGTGTCGTACACGCCCATCGACACCCCGCCGCTCGTGATGACGAGGTCGGGCGAGCCGGGAGGGGCGTCGACGAGGGCGCGCACGGCCTCCACCTCGTCGCGCAGGTGGACCCCGGCCGCGACCTCGGCCCCGGCCGCCTCGACCAGGGCCCGGAGCATGACGTGGTTGGAGTCGACGATCTGCCCGTGCGCGAGGGTGGATCCGGGGGCTACGAGCTCGTCGCCGGTGGACACGACGGTGACCCGCGGCCTCGGGTGGACGGGCAGTTCCGCGACGTTGGCCGCCGCGGCGATCGCGAGGTGCCCCGGGGTGAGCCGGGTGCCGGCGCGGAGCACCACCGAGCCGGCGGTGATGTCCTCACCGCGGCGGCGGACGTGGCGCCCGGCATCCGGCTCGAGGAACAGCGCGACCTGCCCCGACCCACCGTCGGTGAGCTCGACCGGCACCACGGCGTCACAGCCCTCGGGCAGCGGCGCACCGGTCATGATCCGCATCGTGTGGCCGGCCGCGAGGACGTGGCGGGTCGTGTCGCCGGCGGCGATGTCTCCGCTGACGGGCAGGACGACCGGGTTCTCGCTGCTCGCACCGGCGAGCTCACTGGCCCGCACGGCGTAGCCGTCCATCGCCGAGTTGTCGAACCCGGGCAGGTCGACCAGGGCCGTGACGTCCTGGGCCAGCACCAACCCCAGCGCAGCCGCCACGGGCACCCGGGTGGCGGGTAGCGGCGAGACCAGGGCGAGCACGGCGGCCCGGTGCTCCTCGAGCGTGCGCATCACACGTCCCCCTCGAGGTGCGCCCCGTCGGGGATCGCTCGCACGCCCCCGGTCACCCGCACGTCACCGGTGCACACGACGTCGGCGCCGAACGTCGCGTCGGCCTCCACGCGCAGGCTCGTGCAGTCACGGATCGACGGGACGCCGCGCGGGAACCGCTGCTCGAAACCCTCGACGTGCCGGTAGGCCGGCCCGAGGTCGATGAACGGCTCCGGGTGGGTGATCGTCGACTCGACCTCGCACTCGGGGGTGAGCCGGTACAGGTCCGAGCGGATGAGCAGCAGCTCGTTCGTCGTCTTGACCGGGCGGAACCGGCTGCGGTCGACGGCCAGCGCCCGCGACCCCTCGAAGAGCTCGACCGCCGCCCCCATCGACGACTCGATCTGGATGACCGGGGTGCTCTGCGGCCGGGTCGGGTCGACGGTCTTGCGGTTGACGATGATCGGCAGACCGAGGATGCCGCCGCGCTCACCGAGGTGCCGCGCGAGGACGTCGAGGTCGATCCAGAGGTTGTTCGCGTGGAACCAGTGGTGACGCTCGGTGTCCTGGAAGTAGTGGTCCTCGCCGGGCGCGACCGCGGCGCTGTCGCGCAGCACGAGTCGTCCGTCGCTGCGCCTGACGGCGAGGTGCCCACCCTTGCGATCGTTGTGCGTTCGCGGGCAGACCTCGGTGACGTAGGGGATGCCGTTCGCCGCCATCCACGCGGGAACCGCACCCTCGCACGTGGCGCCGAGGTTGTCGGCGTTGGACAGGAAGGCGTAGCGGTAGCCGCGCTGGCGCAGGCTGTCGAGCAGGCCCGACGTGTAGAGCGCCACGTAGAGGTCGCCGTGACCGGGAGGGCACCACTCGAGCTCGGGATCGTCCGGCCACTCCACCGGGGAGAGGTCGTCGGCGCGCAGCTTGGGCTCCATGCTCTGGAGGAAGTCCAGCGGGAGCTCGTCGACGGGCAGGTCGTCGTAGCGCTCGAGGATCTCCAGGGACTGCTCGCGCGTGCGGAAGGAGTTCATCAGCAGCAGCGGGGTGTCGACGCCGTGGCGTCGACGCAGCGCCAGGACCTGGCGGGCGATGATGTCGAGGAAGGTCAGGCCATCACGCACCGGCAGGGCCGACTTGGGCCCACGGATCCCCATGCCCGTGCCGAGGCCACCGTTGAGCTTGATGATCACCGTGCGCGCCAGCCCCTCCCGGATCGCACCGGCAGATCCCGCGACGACGTCGTCGAGACGGGTGACCTGCTCCAGCGGGCTGATGGTGTCCTCGGGGATCAGTCCGGTCACCTGCGAGCGCAACAGCTCGTGGAACCGGCTGAAGACGTCGATCGCCACCCCGGGAACCCCGGCCGAACGCATCTTCTCCGTGGCGGCCTCCAACCCCTGCGTCGTCATGCCCTTCAGCCTACGATGCCTGCCATGGCACGTGATCCGGTCAAGACCGCACGGCGGGCGAGCCTGCGTGCGCGCCGTCGCGACCTCGCGGCCGCCCGCGACACCGCCCGCGACGACCACGACCTCGCCGGGCACGTGGGCGCTCTCGTGGACACCCTGGGGTTGGGCCCGGGCTCGGTCGTCACGTCGTACGCGTCGATCCCCGGCGAGCCCCCCACGGCGAGGCTCAACGCGATGCTGGCGGAGCGCGGCATCCGGGTCCTGCTGCCCATCACCCTGCCCGACCTCGACCTCGACTGGCACGACGCTGCCGACCCCGGCGAGCAGCCGCTGGGGCGCGAGTCGGTCGCCGCCGTCGACCTGATCCTCGCGCCCGGCCTGTCCGTCGACCACTCGGGCACGCGCATGGGCCAGGGCGGCGGGTGCTACGACCGGGCCCTCACCCGGTGCGACCCGCGCCCACCGACCGTCGTGCTGCTCCACCCGGGCGAACTCGTCGCCGTCGACGACGCACCACTACCGCGCGAGCCCCACGACCGCGGCGTCGACGCCGTCCTGACCGCCGAGGGCCTGGTCGACCTCGGGCTCAGCCCGTGGTCGAGCCCTCGGGGCGCAGGGTGAGCACGTCCGGGTCCTGGGCGCGCACGGCATCCTCGGAGAACGGCCACGGCCGCTGCTTGCCCGAGACCCAGTCCTCGACCTGATCGGAGTATCGGGCGTCAGCCGGGTGGCCGCTCACCCCGGTGGAGTTGATCCACGTCGACCCGTCGAGGTTGCCGAGGTCGACGACCATCCGCATGGACGGGCCGGCCGTCACCTCGTACCCGAGGCTCGCGTTCCACCCGTTCGCGTTGACGATGGCCGACCCGCCGGGCACGTCGAACGGCCCCTCGTTGACCAGCCAGCGCACGGCCCCCGGCATCGACTCGCCGCCGAGCACCGGGTGCTCCAGGGTCAGACGGTGCAGCTTGCCCCACTGCCACTGCCCCGGGTCCTTGCCGAGCTCACGGGTCAGCTCGAGGCGGGCCTGGACGAGGGACTGACGCAGGATCTCGTCGCGGCTCTCGGTGATGTTCGGAGTGAGCTTGTTGTCCCACCAGGCACTGTCGGGGTCATCGAGCAGGTCGGTGACCGCTGCTCGCCAGCGTGCGCCGCCGTCGGACTTCAGGCCCACCGGAAGCTCGTCGTCGAAGAGCAGCTTCACGAGGTTGCGCCACACCGCGTTGTAGTAGGCGGCCGAGGCGGCGGAGTCCGAGTCCCCCGCGGGCGTCGTGTAGTCCCACCCGCGCAGCAGCTCGCGCGCTTCGCGGGTGAAGTCGAGCAGCTCCTGGCTGATCTGGTCGCCCTCGGACGCCTCGAGGGTGACCCCCAGCAGCGCCGGGACGAGCACCTTCGCGAACGGGTCCTGGTCGTCGAGCTGGACCGCCGCCATCTCCACCGGGGAGATCGAGTTCAGCCCCGAGAGCCGCTCGGCGATCCGCGTGGAGCGCCAGCCCCGGTCCCAGTCGGTCGTGAGGAACGGGGTCTCCCCCGCGACGACGGCCTGGTTGGCGGCGACGATCACCCCGTCAGCGGGGTTCAGCGCCCACGGCATGTCCTCGAACGCCACGTACCCCGTCCAGTCGTACTCGGGATCCCAGCCTGGGGCGGGCCAGAAACCCGGCGCCGCACGAGGGATGGCGGAGCGCCGGGTCGGCACCTGCCCGGGCGCCTGGTAGCCGATGTTGCCCTCGGTGTCGGCGTAGACGAGGTTCTGCGAGGGCACCGCGAATGAGCGAGCCGCCTCGCGGAACTCCTGGAAGTTCGTCGCCAGGCCGAGGTCGAGGATCGCGTCAGCGGTGCGGCTCGGGATCAGCCCCGTCCAGGCGAGCGACACGGCATACGTCTCGTTCTCATCACCCTCCTGCTGGGTCGGGGCCCGCCCGCCGGCGTCGTTGACCCCCTCGACGACGTCGGACATGACCGGTCCGTGCACGGTGCTGCGCACGGTGATCCGCTGGTCGGCACCACCCCTGATCTTGATGACCTCCTCGCGATAGGTGATGGGCGCCCAGTCCCCGTCGCGCAGGTAGGTGTCGCCGACGACCCGCTCGAGGTAGAAGTCGGTGACGTCCGGCTTGAGGTTGGTCATCCCCCAGGCGATGTCGGCGTTGTGGCCGATGATGACGCCGGGCACACCGGCGAACGAGAAGCCGCTGACGTCCAGCGGGCAGGTGCTCGACACCGTGCGGCAGCGCAGGCTGTTCTGGATCCAGACGCCGGGCTGGCCCAGCGCCAGGTGCGGGTCGTTGGCGAGCAGCGGCTTGCCGGTGCTCGTGCGGGAACCGGCCACCACCCACGAGTTCGACCCGATGCCCTCGCCGCGGCCGAGCAGCTGCGGAACCGCGTCCAGCGCATCCTGGACGACGGCGTAGGCCTGCTGGGCGGAAGCGGACACGACCGGGTCGTCCGCCGACGCCGCCGCAGCGGCAGGCGCCGCGGCCGCGCGGGGCGACGCCACGGCATCCGAGGTCGTTGGTGCGGATGCCGTGGCCTCGGTGAGTGCGGACGGCACCGACGAGCTCACCGGGCGTCCCGCGTCGGTCGGGGACCACTCCTGGTCCGACAGGATCGGGGGGCGGGTCGCGGAGTCGTAGGGCGGGTAGATCTGGGCGATCTGCGCCGGGGACAGGCGCCCGCTGAGACGCGCCCGCGCCAGTTCGTCCTCGTAGTTGCCGCGCAGGTCCCAGGCCATCGCCTTCAGCCACGAGAGGCTGTCGACGGGCGTCCACTCCTCGATGGTCACGTCGGGCAGGCGCAGGCCGAGCAGGGTGTACTCGACCGCGACGTCGCCGGGGCTGCGGCCGCGCAGGTAGGTGTTGACCCCCTCGGCGTAGGCCTGCAGCACCTGACGGGTCTGGGGCTTGAGGGTGGGCAGTTCCTCCTCGGCGATCCGGCGCCATCCCATCGTGCGAATGACCTTGTCGGACTCGAGGCCGTCGGCGCCGACGAGCTCGGCCAGGCGCCCGGCGGTGACGTGGCGACGCAGGTCCATCTCGAAGAAGCGCTCCTGCGCGTGGACGTACCCTTGGGCACGCGCGAGGTCGGTGATGCTGTCGCCGTAGAGGTGCGGGATGCCGCTGTCGTCGCGCAGCACGGAGACGTCGGCTCCCAGCCCGGGCAGGTCGGCGGTTCCGGTGGTCTTCGGCAGCGACGCGCGCACCGTGGTGGTGACGACGACCCCGGCGACGAGGGCCGCGACGACCAGCACGGCGATGAGTCCCAAAAGGACACGACGGACGACGACGACTCGACTCACCCTGCGAGACTAGGACACCGCGACACGACGACACGAGGACGGGCCGTGCGACAGACCTGGACGACGCCGTTTGCGGACGGGGGTGCCACCACCGGGTTCGACCTGCACGACCTCACCCTGGTGCTGCTCCTCGGCAGCATCGTGCTCGTCGTCTCGGTCGCGGCCGTGCGCTTGTCGGTGCGCTCGGGGCTGCCGTCGCTGCTCATCTACCTCGGTATCGGGGTGCTGCTGGGCGAGGGCGGCTTCGGCATCAACTACGACTCGCAACAGCTGACCCAGGTGCTCGGCTACGCGGCGCTCGTCCTCATCCTCGTCGAGGGTGGGCTGACGACCCGGTGGTCCGGCATCCGCCGCTCCGTGGCGCCGGCGGCGGTGCTCGCGACGGTCGGGGTCGGGGTCTCCATCGTCGTCGTCGGGGTCGCGGCCAAGCTCCTGCTCGGGTGGTCCTGGGAGATCGCGTTCCTCGTGGCCGCCGTCCTGGCGTCGACGGATGCCGCGGCGGTGTTCTCGGTGCTGCGCCGGGTACCGCTCCCCCGCCAGATCTCGGGGATGCTCGAGGCGGAGTCGGGGTTCAACGACGCGCCGGTGGTGCTGATCGTCACCGCGCTCGCGGCGTCGCTGGCCCCTGGCGCGACACCCGAACCGTGGTGGCAGGTCGGGGTGATCGCCGTGCTCGAGCTCGCCGGGGGGAGCCTGATCGGGCTCGCGATCGGTTACGGCGGCGCGCGCCTGTTGCGGGTGGTCGCGACGACGTCGTCGGCGCTGTTCGCCATCGGGGTCATCGCGGTGGCGGTGCTGGCCTACGCCGCGGCCGACGTGGTGCACGCCTCCGGGTTCATCGCGTGCTACCTCGCCGCGCTCGTGCTCGGCAACCTGCGCCTGCCCCACCGTCCGGCGGTGACGGGGTTCGCGACGGCGATCGGGTGGTTGGCGCAGATCGGGCTCTTCGTGCTGCTCGGGCTGCTCGCCTCGCCGAGCGGGTTCGACGACGTGCTCGTGCCGGCGTTGGTCGTGGGCACCGCGCTGCTCCTGCTCGGGCGCCCGTTGTCGGTCATCGCGTCGTGCGCCCCGTTCGGCATGTCGTGGCGGACCCAGGCCTTCTTGTCGTGGGCCGGGCTCCGTGGGGCGGTGCCGGTCGTGCTGGCCACGGTTCCCGTCACGGTGGGGGCCGTTGGTGTCGAGTGGATCTTCGACCTCGTCTTCGTGCTCGTCGTCGTCTTCACGATCATCCAGGCGCCGACGCTGCCGTGGGTGGCCAGGCGACTGGGTCTGGGTGAGGGGCACCACCAGGTCGACCTGGCCGTCGACGCCACCCCGCTGGAGGAGCTCGGTGCCGACCTGCTCGAGATCGACGTCGGTCCCGGTTCGAGGATCGCCGGGGTGCGGGTGTTCGAGCTGCGCCTGCCCGTGGGAGCAAACGTGTCGTTGGTGGTCCGCGACGGTGCGTCGTTCGTGCCCAAGGACAGTGACGTGCTGCGGCACGGCGACCAGTTGCTCGTCGTCACCCCGCAGGCGGTGCGAGACGACACGGAGAAGCGCCTTCAGGCAGTGAGCCGCGGCGGGCGCCTGGCCGGCTGGTAGCTGCTCGTGCCCGGCTGGTGGCCGGTTCGGGGGCCGGCCAGACGTCCTTTATCCTTGGGTGTTGGCTCGCCGCACCGGCCGGGCCGTGTTTCTTTCCGCTCGACCCCACCCCGTCGCCGGAGTTCAGGAGGACCACCGTGCCCACGTACGCCTACGCGTGCACCGAGTGCGACCACCGTTTCGAGGCGGTGCAGTCGTTCAGTGACGACTCGCTCACCGTGTGCCCCGAGTGCGAGGGCCGCCTGCGCAAGGTCTTCAACGCGGTCGGCATCGTGTTCAAGGGCGGCGGATTCTATCGCACCGACTCCCGCTCGGGGTCGTCGGTGACGGCCGGGTCGTCCTCGAGCGGGTCGTCGAGCACGTCGTCGGGCGACTCGGGCAGTTCGTCGTCGTCGAGCTCGGGTGGCGGCTCGTCGGAGAGCAAGACCGCGTCCTCAGCGGGGTCGTCGTCCACAGGCACGGCGACGAAGACCTCGTCGTCCACAGCCTCGGCCTGAGATCTCGGATGCCGTCCCGGCGCGCCTAGCGTCGGGGCATGACCCCCGTCCCTCGCCCCTTTCCCTCCGTCACCGGCACCGGTCGGCGTGCCCAGTGGCGACGGTGGGTGGCGCGGCGCGTGGTGGCCGCCGGTTTGGCGGCCTGCGCCGTCGTGCTCGCGACGAGCGCGGCTCGGCCTGCACCTGCCCCGACGGTGATGGTGCTCGTGGCTGCCCGCGAGGTCCCTGCGGGTGCCGTGCTGGCCGATGGCGACGTGCGCCCGGCGAATGTGCCTGGTGACGCGGCCCAGCCCGGGGCGATCACGTCACTGTCGGATGCGCTCGGGCGGCGGGTGGCGGCGGGCCTGGTCACGGGCGAGGCGCTGACGGCGAGCCGGCTGGTTCCGCGGGCGGCCGTCGACGGTCTTCCCCGGGGTCGGGTGGCACTGCACGTGGTGGCGGCAGACCCTGCGTCGGTCGACCTGCTGCCGGCGGGCACCATCGCCCGGGTCTACCCGGTGGCTGGTGGCGCCCCGCTCGCCGTGGGTGCGCGGGTGCTCGCCGTCGACCCACTCGTGGCACCGGGTGGAGTGCTCCTTGCGGGTGAGTCAGCCCCACGCGGTGTCGTGCTGTCGCTGACCGTCGCCGAGGCCGATGCAGTGCTGCGCGGGCACGGCGCCCTCGACGGCCCGGTCACCGTCACCGTCGTCGGGAGTGGGTGAGAGCCGGGGGCTCTCCATGTCACGCGCGTGCCGGGCCGTGGTGTTCGATGCCACGCCTGCGCTTGACCCCGTCTACGCTTGTCGGCGCGGGGTGCAGCCCCCCCACATTCGCTGGTCATCGTTCAACCCACCCAAGGAGCAAACCCATGAAGGGTTTCAAGGACTTCATCCTGCGCGGCAACCTCATCGAGCTCGCCGTCGCGTTCATCGTCGGCGCCGCCTTCGCCACCCTCGTCAAGGCCTTCACCGAGGTCATCATCGAACTGCTGGCCAAGGCCGGCGGCGCGCCCAGTTTCGACGAGTGGAAGCCGTTCGGCATGTCGACGGTCGGCCCGTTCCTCACCGCGCTCGTGGCCTTCCTCATCATGGCCTTCATCGTCTACTTCTTCATCGTGAAGCCGTACGAGCTCGCCAAGGAGAAGTTCGTCAAGAGCGAGGAGGAGGACGCCGCGCCCAACGCGGACACCGTGCTCCTCACCGAGATCCGCGACGCCCTCCTGCGCGACCGCGCCTGACCCACGTGGCGCGACTCGTGCGGGCAGCACCGCCCGCGTCCCGACATCGACCAATAGGTCACCCCAGGGACAGCGCCACCCTTCCCAACGTACCGAGATCGACCAATAGGTCACCTCAGGTACGACACTGCCCGTCGCGCCCGCCTCACTCCCAGTGGGGCGGGCGCTGCTCGCGCAGCCAGCGCTCGTGGGCACTCTCGCCCGGTGCAGGCTCCTCGCGGGGCGGCACGACGTCCGGCAGGTCCTCCGCCGACGGGTTGGTGCCGCTGCGCACGGCCCGCCGACGCTTCTTGCGCCTCCCCGTTCCGGGCACGCCCTCGACCGGTGGCTGCGCCAGCTTCTCGCGCTCGGGCTGCCCGGGCACCTGCCAGGCACCTCCCGCTGCGCGACCATCGGCCGTGAGTGCGGAAGTGGTCGCTGGGGCAGCCACTTCCGCACTCACGGCTGATGGGTCGTCACTCCCCTGAGGCATCGCGCACCCCCACGGCCTTGAGGATCCGGGCGACATCGCGCGCGGGGTCACGGAAGACATCGGTGGACCACACCCGCAGGTGCCGCCACCCGAGCCGTTCGAGCTGCTCCGCGCGCAATCGATCGCGGTCGCGGGTGGTGCGCATCGCCGCGTACTGCGGCCCGTCCGACTCCACGGCCAGCACGAGGCGGCCGGGCCGGTGCGGGTCCTCGACGCCCAGGTCGACCGGGTCGGCTGAGGAGCCGACGCCCTCGTGCACGACCAGTCCGTGCCCGCGCAGCTGGCGGGCCAGGTCGGCCAGCACCACCGACCGCGAGCCACCCGAACCCACCGAGAGCTCAGGTGAGTCAGCCGACGAACCCGACGCACCGGCATCCGAGGTCGGTGCCGTGGCCCCGGGCAGCGATCCCGTGGCGGCGTACGCCAGGAAGTCACGCAGCATGACGGCACCGCGCGCCTTGAGCCGGGCCGGGTCGAGGTCCCCGGCGGCGATCGACGACACCACCGTCATCGACCGGCGCGCCCGGGTGATGGCGACGTTGAGGCGGCGCTCCCCGCCCTCGGTGTTGAGCGGGCCGAACCGGTGCAGCACCCGGCCGTGGGGGGTCTTGCCGTAGCCGACCGTGAGGATGACGTCGTCACGCTCGTCGCCCTGTACGCGCTCGAGGTTCTTGACGAAGAACGCCTCGGGCCGGTCCTCGTCGAAGAACGCGAGCGCGTCGTCGTCGAGCCCACCGACCGCACGACGCACGGCATCCTCGACCCGCGTCGCGTGGGTGATGCCGAGCGCGATGACACCGAGCGATCGCTGGGGGCGGGTCCGGGCGTGCTCGAGGACGAGCTCGACGACACGGTCGACCTCCGCGATGGTCGTCTCGACGGCGCCCTCCCCCTCCGCGACCATGCCGACACCATCGACCAGTTCGTGGTGGACCACGGGGTCGATGCCGGTGCCCGGGAAGGTCACGAGCGCCTCCTCGTAGACCTCGGCGTTGGCGAACGCGATCAGCCGCTCGTCGAGGGAACGGTAGTGCCAGGTCAGGCGCCGGCTCGGGAGCGCGGCGGCGAGCACGTCGAGGATCGACTCAGCCCCCTCGGTGATGGCCTCGTCAGCTCCGACGGCCCCGGGGTCGCTCTCGCTGACCGTCGTGAAGAAGGAGGTCGGCGGCAGCTGGCGCGAGTCCCCGGCGACGACGACCTGGCGAGCCCGCGAGATCGCCGACACCGCCTCGGCCGGTGGGATCTGTGAGGCCTCGTCGAAGACGACGACGTCGAACCACTGCCCCGGCGGCAGCACCGACGCGACGACGAGCGGGCTCATCACCCAGCAGGGCCGAACCGCCAGGACGAGGTCGGGGCACCGGGTCACGAGGTCGCGCAGGGGCGCGAGCCGTCGGGCCCGGGCTCCCTCGGCGCGCAGCAGCGTCTCCTGCGCGGGGTGGTCGCGCAGCACCTGGGCGATGCGGTCCCCGACGGCCGAGACGACCCGCTCTGCGTTGCCCGCGACGACCGCGCGGTCGCTCTCGGCGAACTCGGCGACGGTGCGTGTCAGCGCCCGCCCGTCGTGTGCCGCAACCCGCGGGTCACGGGTCGCGATCTCCTCGGCGAGCGAGGACCACCACACCCACTCGACCTCGACACCGACGTGCTCGGCCGGCACCGCACGCGTGCGCAGGTCGTCGACGAGCGGGCCCATGCCGGATGCCGTGAGCTCGTCGAGCGCCCCCCTCACCGTGGGTGCCACGGCGAGGCGATCCAGACGTGCGGCCAGCGAGTCGGCCCGGGCCTGGAGCGCGGCGAGGTCGAGGTCGACGAGCGGGGTCAGCCCGTTGTGTCCGGCAGGGTGGTCGTCGGGGCTGCCAAGGTGCCGGACGTCCGCCGCGGGCTCACTGGTGGGCAGGTGCTCGTCCAGCCAGGCGATGTCGTCGACGAGGGCGGCGTGGGCCAGCCGGGCCCGGTCGAGCTCGACCGGGATCTCGGGCCGACCGCCGGAGCCAGCCAGTTCTCGCCAGGCGATGCGCTGCTCACTCGCGGCGGCCAGGGCCGCGTGCAGGCTCGCCGGGGGGCGGCCGGGGCGCAGGAGGGCACGGGCCTGCCGCCGCAGCCGCCACCGCTCGAGCCAGCCGAGGTCGGAGCCGACGGCGCGCCGGTAGCCCTTGTCGCCGGTCGCGGTCACGAGGTCGTCGAGCGGGATGTCGAAGACCTCGGGGCGGAACGCCTCGAGGGTGTCGCGCACCTGACCGACGGTCGTGAGCACCCTGCCCCAGTCGCGGCTCGTCGGCGTCTCGGGAAGGCGGATGCCGCGGAAGACGTCGGCGAGGGTGCTCGCCGTGGCGTCGACCCCGCCGCCCGCGAGTCGCTGCACCCGGGTGCGAGCCTCGTCGGCCTCGTCGGCCGTGCGGATGCCGGCCCCGAACCAGGGGTCGTCGGCTCCCGGGCCGTCCCAGTCGGCGATCGACGCCAGTTTGGCCATCGTCGCGGCGGCCGAGGCCAGCTCGTCGCGGTCGAGGGCTGCGAGCTCTCCCCCGCGCAGGCGAACCCGAGAGCGCGGCGGGACCGGCGTGCTCGCGAACGCGCAGACCGCTTCCTGCACCTCGTACAGCGACACCCCCCACGGCTCACGCGGGTCGTGGAGCACCGCGACGTGCTGGGTCAGGGCCGCCGCGGTCGTGCGCCGCGTGGAGGTGGGGTCGAAGACCCGGGAGGCCACGGCATCCGACGTGGTCTTCGGGGTGCCTGCCGCACGGACGGGCGCGGACCGCTGGTCCAGCGCCGTCACGAGGTCGCGGGCAAGGCGGCGACCGCCCTGGGCACCGGCGTGCAGGTCGAGGACGAGCCCGCCGAGGCCGACCCGGTCGAGGCGACCGACGACGGCGTCGATGGCCGCACGCTTCTCGGCGACGAACAGCACCCGCTTGCCGTCAGCGGCCAAGGTCGCGATGAGGTTGGAGATCGTCTGCGACTTGCCGGTGCCGGGCGGGCCGTGGATGACGAGGTGGGCGCCGGTGCGCACCGCCTCGATGGCCTCCTGCTGGCTGCTGTCGGCGTCGAGGACGAGGACGTCGCGCCCCGGTGCCGGGCCGTCGACGTCGAGGCGGTGCGGGTCGAGGTCGGAGCGCACCGAGCGCAAGGCGTCGGGGTCGCCGGCGAGGGCCGCGACGACGTCGTGGTCGGCCAGGGTCTCGGCCTGGGCGGCGAGGTCGGCGACCATCGGGAGCTTCGCGTAGGAGAACGTGCCGAGGACCAGGCGGGGGGTCACCGCGAAGTCGGGCACGTCTGCGCAGGCCTGCGCGAGCGCGGCGTAGATGGGGTAGGGGTCGAAGGTCTGGCCGGGGGTGGCGAGCGCCTCGATGGCGTCGGCGTCGAGGGCGATGCCCTGCTCGGAGGCCAGGTAGTGCACGAGCACGGGGTTGAGTTCGAGGTCGCCGTCGAGGTCGAGGGTGTAGTCGCCCTGGGCTGCGCCGGTCGCGCGCAGGGTGCAGGCTCGCAGCAGGACCGGGGCAGCAGGGGTGCGGGGGGCGGTGCGGCCGTCGGGCAGCCGGACCGTCCAGGACGCCATGCCGATGGCGAGGAACCCGGTGAGGATGCCGCGTTCCTGGGCGAGTTCGCGCGTCTTGGCGGCGATCGCCCGGGCTCGACGGCGGGCCTCGTCGAGGGCGGCGGGCTCGCGCACGAGGTCGGAGAGCTTTGTCGGCTTGCCCGCGAGCAGCATCGCCACGCCGCCGGGATGGGCGGTCGTGAGGTCGAGGGTGCCCGTCGGCAGGTCGCGGTACCAGAGCAGCGTGTTGCGCCCGCCGAGGTCGACGAGGTGGCG
>NZ_DAORSO010000048.1:16771-18433 GCF_035443565.1 Ornithinibacter sp.
GCAGGTCGCGGTACCAGAGCAGCGTGTTGCGCCCGCCGAGGTCGACGAGGTGGCGCGTCCAGGCGGCGCGGGCGGTGTCCACGCGGGCGCGCCGGGGGTCGGCGGTGGTGTCGCCCTCGACGGGGCTCACCACGTCGGTCGTCGAGGGCTGGTCGGTCACTTGTGCAGGCTAACAACGTCGAGCCTGCCGGGTGCTCAGGCCCGGGGGCGGGTTGGTGTGGGGTTGGCCAAGGCGCCGCCCGGCCGGGACCCCCGGGGGGGCCAGACGCGCGCTCCACCGCACCCTTGGCACCCCTGCGTCAGGTTCTGGTGTCCTGGATCTGCGGCCGGGCGGTCGACAGGGCCGCGGCCAGGCCGATGGAGATCGCCACCCCGAGGGCCCCGAGGGCCAGCGCCTCGAAGCTCACCTGGTGCACGATCACCCCGGCAAGGGCTCCGCCGCCAGCGGCCATCAGCCCCATGAGCAGGTCGGAGGCCCCCTGCGCGCCGGGGCGTTCGTCGGCGGGTACGGCGGCGGTGAGCAGGGTCGACCCGGCGACGAGGGTGCACGACCACCCGAGGCCGAGCAGGAACAGGCCCAGGAGCAGGGTCCACGACTCCCCCTCGGGTGAGGCCGACGCCAGCAGCGCGGCCGCCGACAGGGTCGCCGACCCCAGCACGGCCACGGCTCGTCCGCCGAAGCGGTCGACGGCCAGGCCCGTGAGCGGGGAGAAGGCGAACATCCCGAGGATGTGGATGCTGATGACGAAGCCGATGACCTCGAGGTCGGCGCCGCCGTGGTTCATGTGCAGCGGGGTCATGACCATGACGCTCACCATGACGACGTGCCCCAGCGCCAGGGTGAGGATGCCGAGGCGCGCGTTGGGGATGCCGGCCGCCACCCTCAGGCCCCGCGTCACCGAGCCGTGGGTCGCGCCGGAGTCGTCGCCGTCGGCCACCCGTCGCTGCCGGGCCTCGATGAGCGGGTCGGGCCGCAGACGCCAGAGCAGGACCGCGATGGCGAGCAGGAGTCCGAGCAGCGAGAACAGGAACGGGCCGGTGAGCAGTGGGAGACCGAGGGCTCGCGCGACCGGCGCGCTCGGGCCGACGAGGTTGGGGCCGACGACGCTGCCGATGGTGGTCGCCCACACGACGATGCTGAGGTCACGCGCACGGTGCTGCGGGTGCGCGAGGTCGGCACCGGCATACCTCGCCTGGCTGTTGGATGCCGTGGCGCCGCCGAACAGCACGCTCGCGACGAGGAGCAGCGGGAAGTTGCGGATCACCCCGGCTGTGATGAGGCCGATCGCGCCGGTCGCGGCCAGCAGGTAACCGAACACCAGACCCGGTCGGCGGCCGTGCGCGGCCATGACGCGGGACATCGGGATGGCGATGAGGGCGGCGCCCAGGACCTGGAAGGTGCCACCGAGACCGGCGAACTGTGCGGAGCCCGAGACGTCCTCGGCGAGCAGGGCGCCGACGGCCACTCCGGCGGACAGGCCGACTCCGCCGAGCACCTGGGTGCCGGCGAGGGTACGCACCACCCGCTGCTGGATGGGGTCGTGCGTGGGCGCCGTGGTCACTCGGGGAAGTATGCCCGGTACCCTGTGGTGGCTCGCGGCCGTGGTCGCGTGCGCCCTCGTAGCTCAGGGGAAGAGCACTTCTCTCCTAAAGAAGGTGTCG
>NZ_DAORSO010000049.1:0-12573 GCF_035443565.1 Ornithinibacter sp.
GGGGCCTTCCTCGGTGACTCCCTGACCTACGTCGTCGGTCGGCGGTTCGGTCCGCAGCGTCTGCACCGGATCACCCGGCCTTCCGCTCAGCGAGCCCTGAGCCGGGCCTCGGACACGCTCGACCGGCGCGGTGCCGTCGTCATCCTCTCGGCGCGCTACGTCCCGCTCGGCCGGGTGGCCGTGAACCTCACCGCGGGGGCGACCGGGTTCCCGCCCCGTCGTTTCGTCGGCTTGGCGGCAGTGGCCGCGACGACCTGGGCCGCCTGGTCGGTCGGGGTGGGTGCCCTGGCCGGCCACTGGCTCGAGGGCAACCCGCTGCTCGGATCGGTCCTGGGCGTGGTGGCGGCCCTGCTGCTCGGCCTCGGCATCGACCGGGTCGCCCGGCGCGCCAGCGGGTGGGGCCGGATGCCGTCCGCGGTCGTCGCGCGCACCTGACCTCCCGGGTCGCCCGGCAGGGCCGGTACCGGTCACCGCCCGCTCGGGGGCGGCCCGGCGTTTGCACTCTCATGGTGAGAGTGCCAATAATGGCGTTAGCACTCTCACCATGAGAGTGACAATCCTGACCGGTCCGGTGAGGGTGGGGTGCCCCGGCGCGTGAGCTGACGGCATCCGACTCGTCCGTCGCGGGCGCCGCCCGGTCTCCACCTTCGATTCGCGTGGAGGAACCACCCGAATGGCCAAGATCATCGCTTTTGATGAAGAGGCGCGCCGCGGTCTCGAGCGGGGCATGAACGTGCTCGCCGACGCCGTCAGGGTCACCCTGGGGCCCAAGGGCCGCAACGTCGTGCTCGAGAAGAAGTGGGGCGCCCCCACGATCACCAACGACGGCGTCTCGATCGCCAAGGAGATCGAGCTCGACGACCCGTACGAGAAGATCGGCGCCGAGCTCGTCAAGGAGGTCGCCAAGAAGACCGACGACGTCGCCGGTGACGGCACGACGACGGCGACCGTCCTCGCCCAGGCGCTCGTCCGCGAGGGCCTGCGCAACGTCGCCGCCGGGGCCAACCCGATGGCGCTCAAGCGCGGCATCGAGAAGGCCGTCGCGGCCGTCTCCGACGAGCTGCTCGCCGCCGCCAAGGACGTCGAGACCAAGGAGCAGATCGCCGCGACCGCGTCGATCAGCGCCGCTGACCCCCTGATCGGCGAGATGATCGCCGAGGCCATGGACAAGGTCGGCAAGGAAGGCGTCATCACCGTCGAGGAGAGCAACACCTTCGGCCTCGAGCTCGAGCTCACCGAGGGCATGCGCTTCGACAAGGGCTACATCAGCCACTACTTCGTCACCGACACCGAGCGCATGGAGGCCGTGCTCGAGGACCCCTACGTCCTCATCGCGAACTCCAAGATCGGGTCGATCAAGGACCTGCTCCCGCTCCTGGAGAAGGTCATGCAGTCGGGCAAGCCGCTGCTCATCATCTCCGAGGACGTCGAGGGCGAGGCCCTGTCCACGCTCGTCGTGAACAAGATCCGTGGCACCTTCAAGTCGGTCGCCGTCAAGGCCCCCGGCTTCGGTGACCGCCGCAAGGCCATGCTCGGCGACATCGCCATCCTCACCGGTGGCCAGGTCATCTCCGAGGAGGTCGGCCTCAAGCTCGACACCGCCGAGCTCGACCTGCTCGGTCGCGCCCGCAAGGTCGTCGTCACCAAGGACGAGACGACCATCGTCGAGGGTGCCGGTGACGAGGAGCAGATCGCCGGTCGGGTCAACCAGATCCGTGCCGAGATCGAGAAGTCGGACTCCGACTACGACCGCGAGAAGCTCCAGGAGCGCCTCGCCAAGCTCGCCGGCGGCGTCGCCGTCATCAAGGCGGGCGCGGCCACCGAGGTCGAGCTCAAGGAGCGCAAGCACCGCATCGAGGATGCCGTGCGCAACGCCAAGGCCGCCGTCGAGGAGGGCATCGTCGCCGGTGGTGGCGTCGCCCTCATCCAGGCCGGCAAGGCCGCCTTCGCCAAGCTCTCGCTCGAGGGTGAGGAGGCGACCGGTGCGAACATCGTGCGCGTCGCCATCGAGGCCCCGCTCAAGCAGATCGCGATCAACGCCGGTCTCGAGGGTGGAGTCGTCGCGGAGAAGGTCAGCAACCTCGACTCCGGTTGGGGCCTGAACGCCGCGACCGGCGAGTACGTCGACCTCATCGCCGCGGGCATCATCGACCCGGCCAAGGTCACGCGCTCGGCCCTGATGAACGCTGCGTCGATCGCCGCGCTGTTCCTCACCACCGAGGCCGTCATCGCCGACAAGCCGGAGAAGAACCCGCCGGCCATGCCCGGCGGCGACGACATGGGCGGCATGGGTTTCTGACCCGAGCCACCCAGGTCTCACCGCACGAGGGCGGTCCCCACACCGGGGGCCGCCCTCGTGGCATGTCCGTCAGGTCATGCGCAGGCCGCGGCCCTGGTCGACCGGGGTCCGGGCCCGCAGCAGCAACCGCACCGCAGTGCCCAGCCACAGGGCGGCCAGGGCCACCGCGACCACCAGGCTCGAGGTCGTCGGCAGCTCGTCACGGCCGAGCAGCAGCAGGGGCACGCCCAGCACACCGAAGGCGACCACGGCCAGCGCCCTGTCGGCGGCGCCCCAGCGCCGCGAGAGCAGCACGAGCACACAGCCGATCAGCCACGGCAGCGGTGCGAACGCCGAGGTCGCCGGCACGAGCGCCAGGACGACCGATGCCGCGAGCAGCGTGATCGTCACGACCTCCAGCCACGGGGGCCCGGTCACCGGGGCGCCGAACGGGTCGGGTGCGAGGTACTCGATCTCGGGAGCCACCGCCTGGCCGCTGGCCTCGGCGACGAGGTCGGCAGGATCCCCGAGGTCGGCGAGCACCTGGCGAACCGCGGCCTCCGAGCGGGGGGTGGTGCCGACGGCATCCGCGAGGTACTCGTCGATGCTCGTGCGCAGCTCGGCCCGCCGCTCCGCCGGCAGCGCCGACGCCTCGGTGTCGAGTCGGGCGAGCCACTCGTCGACCGCCGGGTGGTTCGGGGTCGTCATGTCCGCGCGCCTGCCATGGCGGACACGGTAGCCGCCACGTAGACGCCGTGCGCTCAGCAACCATTCAGGGGGTGCCCAGCATCTGGTGGGAAAGGCGAGGCAGGATCGACCCATGACCACGGCCACCGCCACTGACCCGCTCGTCCTCGGACCCCTGCTGCGCTACGTCGACGAGTCGTCGGCGACGATCTGGGTTCGCACGGCGGATCCCGCGCTGGTCACCGTCGAGCGGGCCGGGCACGTCTGGAGTGCCCCGACCTTCGCCGTGCACGGGTCGCACTTCGCGCTCGTCGTCCTCGACGGGCTCGAGCCCGGCAGCGACGACGCGTACGAGGTCCGCCTGGACGGCACCCCCGTCTGGCCTCGTGAGGGGATGCCGCCGAGCCGGGTTCGCACGCTGGACCCGACCCGCGAACCGCGACTCGCCTTCGGCACCTGCCGCACGACCGGGAGCCACGACGAGGAGGGCAACCGGGCCCACGGGGTCGATGCGCTGCGCTCCTTCGCGATTGCCCTGAGGGACGACCCGGCGACGGACTGGCCCGACCTGCTCCTCCTCCTCGGCGACCAGGTCTACGCGGACACCGCGCCGCACCCCGAGCTCGAGGAGTTCATGGCGGCGCGGCGGGACCTGTCGCTGCCTCCCGGTGACGAGATCAAGGACTTCGTCGAGTACGCCGAGCTGTACCGGCTCGCGTGGAGCGACGACGTCGTGCGCTGGGTGCTGTCGACGGTGCCCTCGGCGATGATGTTCGACGACCACGACATCCGCGACGACTGGAACACGTCGTGGTCGTGGCGGCGCGAGATCCGGGCCACGACGTGGTGGCAGGAGCGCATCGTCTCCGGGCTCGGGGCCTACTGGGTGCACCAGCACATCGGCAACCTCTCGCCGGCCGAGCTCGCCGACGAGGAGGTGTGGCGCCACGTGAGCGCGCACGCGGCATCCGGGGAGCCTGGTGAGCTCGACCTCTCGGACGTCCTGGATGCCGTGGCCGCCCGGGCGGACGAGGAACCGTCGACGTACCGCTGGAGCTACGCGCGCGCCCTCGGGGACTGCGCCCTGGTCGTCGTCGACTCGCGCGCGGCCCGTGAACTGCGTCCCGACGGCCGCTCGATGCTCGACGCCGACGAGATGCGCTGGCTCGACGCGGTGATGCGCGGAGGGGTGCGCCACCTGTTCATCGGCACCTCGCTGCCGTTCCTCCTCCCGCCCGGTCTGCACGACTTCGAGGCGATGAACGAGGCCATGGCGCAGGGGTCGCACGGGCGGCGGGTGGCGAGGGGCGCCGAGCGGGTTCGCCGCCGCATCGACCTCGAGCACTGGGCGGCGTTCAACGAGGGCTTCGACGAGGTGTTCGAGATGGTCATGGCGGTCGCCCGTGGTGAGCGGGGCGCGGCGCCACAGACCGTGACGTTCCTGTCGGGGGACGTGCACAACTCCTACCTGGCGCAGGTGAGCGACCCCGAACGCCTCGGTGCCTCGTCGCGCATCGTGCAGGCGGTGTGCTCCCCGATCCGCAACCCCATGCCGCGCGCCGTGCGGGTCGTCATGTCGCTCTTCGCCCGCTCGCTCGTGCGCCCGATGAGGTTCATCGCCGCCAGGTCACGGCGCGTGCCGGACCCGGCGTACCCGTGGACGGTGACCGACGGGCCGTGGTTCGACAACAACCTCGCCCTCGTCACGGTCGGTGAGCGTTCCCTCGACCTGACGTGGGTCACGGGGGTCGTCGTCGATGACGTCGACCGCCCGGCCTTGCAGACCGTGTATGCCGCACACATCACGCCGTTGGCGTCGTCACCACGGTTGGTCGAGGGTCTGTCTAAGGTTTGACAGCCTGCGCGGAACACGGCGGGGCTCGCCTACCGTTGGGCGGGCAGTGGGTGCGCGTGTGTGCCCTCCTGACCCCCTGCCGGGTTTCATGCCGGCCACGCTGACAAGGATTCCCATGACCCTCGCCGAAACCACCGCCCGCGAGACGACGCCGCGCCTGGCCGCCGCCCGGGTCGAGGGGCTGAGCAAGGTGTACGGCTCGGGGGAGACCCGGGTCGTCGCCCTGGACGACGTGACCCTCGACCTGTACGCGGGGGAGTTCACCGCGATCATGGGCAAGTCCGGGTCGGGGAAGTCCACGCTGATGCACTGTGCGGCTGGGTTGGACGAGGCCAGCGCTGGCCACGTCTTCGTCGGGGACGTCGACCTCACCACGCTCAAGGAGCGGGCGCTCACCGAACTGCGGCGCGACCGCATCGGGTTCGTCTTCCAGGCCTTCAACCTCGTGCCCACGCTCACCGCCCGCGAGAACATCGTGCTCCCGGCGGCCATCGCCGGACGCGAGCCGGATGCCGCGTGGTTCGACGAGGTCGTCGACACCGTCGGGTTGCGCGACCGACTCGGGCACCGCCCGAGCGAGATGTCCGGGGGGCAGCAGCAGCGCGTCGCCTGCGCCCGCGCGCTCGTCGGGAGGCCCGACATCGTCTTCGCCGACGAGCCGACCGGCAACCTCGACTCCACGTCGGGCGCCGAGGTGCTGGGCTTCCTGCGGCGGGTCGTCGACACCCACGGCCAGACCGTGGTCATGGTGACGCACGACCCCGGTGCGGCCAGCTGGACCGACCGGGTCGTCTTCCTCGCCGACGGCAAGGTGGTCGACGAGCTGCGTGAGCCGACCCCCGAGCTGGTCCTGGAGAAGATGGCCGCCCTCGGTCGGCCGGTCGGGGCCTGACCCGTGCTCAAGGCCACCTGGCGCAATGTCTTCGCGCACAAGCTGCGGCTGTTCCTCAGCGCCTTCGCCGTCATCCTCGGTGTCGCGTTCGTCGCCGGCTCCTACATCTTCACCGACACCCTCGACCGAGCCTTCACCGGTCTGACGAGCGGGGCCGTCGGGGACGTCATCGTGCAGCCCGGGTCGAGCGATGACGAGGAGGCGTCCGGTCCGGGCGCCCTCGGAACACGCACCGTTCCGGCCTCCCTCGTCGATGAGCTGGGAGCAGTGCCCGGGGCGGCCCGCGCGGACGGGCGCGTGTCGAACTTCGGCACGTTCGTCGTCGGCAAGGACGGCAAGCTCATCGGGGGCCAGGGCCCGCCCGGGATCGCCGTCAACCGCACCGAGGGGCCGGCCGCGAACGGCATCCCCTCAGCTACGCTGGAGAGCGGACGCTGGCCCGAGGCACCCGACGAGGTCGTGCTCGACCCGTCCACGGCACGCAAGGCCGGCTACCTGCTGGGGGAGCGGATCCCGCTCGTCACCACGAGCGAGGTGCCCCGTATCGAGGTGACCTATGTGGGGACCGCGAGCTTCGGCGCGTCGGCTCTGGTCGGTGCCAGCGTCGTCATGCTCGAGACCTCGAAGGCTCAGGAGGTCTACCTCGGCGGTGAGGACGCCTTCTCCGCCGTGTGGGTGACCGCGGCGCCGGGCACGAGCCAGGAGCAGTTGCTCGCCTCGGTCAAGGAGGTCCTGCCCGAGGGGTTTCGGGCCGCGACCGGCGACGCGACCTCCGAGCGCGCCTCGACCCGAATCGACGAGGCCCTGTCCTTCGTCACGACGTTCCTCCTCGTCTTCGCCGGGGTCGCCCTGACCGTCGGCGCCTTCCTCATCGTCAACACCTTCTCGATCCTCGTCGCCCAGCGCAGCCGTGAGCTGGCGCTGCTGCGGGCCATCGGTGCCAGCCGACGCCAGGTGGCGCGGTCGGTGCTTGCGGAGGCCGGCGTCGTGGGCCTCGTCGGATCCGCCGTGGGTATCGCGATGGGCTTCGTGCTCGCCGTCGGGATCAAGTTGCTCTTCAGTCGGATCGGGCTCGACCTCAGCGCCAACGAGCTCGTGCTGCGGCCGCGCACCGTCGTCGTGGCACTCGTCGTCGGCATCCTCGTCACCCTGGCCGCCGCGTACCTGCCGGCTCGTCGGGCTGGCCGGGTTCCCCCGGTCGCGGCGATGCGGGACGACGTCGCTCTCGCCGAGAGCGGGCTGCGCTGGCGCCTCGCCGTGGGTGCGGCGCTCCTCGCCGCCGGGATCGCGGCCATGGCGGCCGGGCTCGCCGACCTCGGGTCGCAGCCCACGTACGTCCTCGGTGCGGGCGCGTTCGGTGTCCTCGTCGGCACGGCGCTGCTGAGCCCCGTGCTCGGTCGGCCGGTGCTGGCCGCCCTGGGGTGGTTCTACCGCCGCTCCTTCGGAGCCGTGGGGCTGATGGCCGAGCAGAACGCCCGCCGCAACCCGCGACGCACGGCGGCCACGGCATCCGCCCTGATGATCGGTGTCGCCCTGGTGACGATGATGTCCGTGCTCGGTGCCTCGGCCAAGGCCAGCCTGGACCAGTCGCTCTCCGAGGACATCGTGGCCGACTTCGTCGTGTCCAACGCCGTGGGGCAGGCCTTCTCCTCGACGGTCGCTGACGAGATCGAGCAGGTCGACGGTGTCGCCGCAGTGGCGCGGGTGCGCAGTGCGGTGCTCCAGGTCGACGGCGACCGCGACTTCGCGTCGGCGGTCGACCCGGCGGCCGTGGATGCCGTGGCACGGCCGGAGATCGTCACCGGCACCCTGGCTGATCTCGACGCGACCTCCGTGGCGATCTCCAGCGAGCTCGCTGCGGATCGGGGGTGGGCGGTCGGGTCGACCGTCAAGATCGAGTACGCAGGTGCGACGACGGACGCCACGGTCGTCGCGACCTATGTCGAGGGTGCCGTGCTGCAGTCGGACGTCACGATGTCGCTGGAGGGCTTCGACGCGATCGGGGTGCCGCCAACCGATCGCACGGTCTACGTCGTGGCAGCCCCCGGTGTCGACCGGGCTGTGCTGGGAGCTGCGCTGAAGGACGTCGTGGTCGACCTGCCGACCGTCACGGTCAACGACCAGGAGACCTTCGCCGAGGAGCAGCGCGCGCCGATCGACCAGCTGCTGTTCATCGTCTACGCCCTGCTCGGCCTGGCCGTGGTCATCGCCGTGCTCGGCATCGTCAACACGCTGGCCCTGTCGGTCATCGAGCGGGTGCGTGAGATCGGGCTGCTGCGGGCGGTGGGCCTCAGCCGCACCCAGTTGCGCACGATGCTGCGGTTGGAGTCGGTGGCGATCGCGCTGCTCGGGGCGGTGCTGGGCATCGTGCTCGGACTCGCGTTCGCCCTGGCGCTCCAGCGCTCGCTCATCGATGACGGCATCGACGTGCTCGCCATCCCCGTCGGGCAGTTGGCGCTGTTCGTCGCGGTGGCTGCCGTGGTCGGGGTGCTCGCCGCCCTGTGGCCGGGCCGACGCGCGGCCAAGCTCGACATCCTGCGGGCCATCGCCAGCGACTGACCAGGCCCTCCCGGCCCGGTCCCTCCCGGCACGACCCTGATCCTCCTGCCCGGGCTGCCCCTCAGTCAGCCCGGGCACGAGGGGCTCAGGGGGTGAACATCCGCGTGGCTGCGGCCTCGGCGTCGGCGTACTGGGTGCCCGCGGCGCCGAGTACCTGGCCGATGGAGTCCAGCGAGGTGCGCACCTGCTGCTGGGTTCCCCGCCACTGCGACACCACGCCCTGGAACTGTGCCGATGCGCTGCCGGTCCACGCGTCCTGGAGGCCGTTCAGGCGGGCCATCATCGTGGCGACCTGGCCCTCGATCTCGGCTGAGATGCGGGCGATGTCGCCCGCTGCCCCGGCGATGCGCTCGGTGTCGACGGTGAACTGTGCTGCCATGGGAATCCCCCTCGTTCAGGGCTGCACCTGAGTGGCGCACCCGCTGCTGACGACACTAGGACGATCGCCGACGCCGCCCCGAAAGTTATCCACAGGGCTGGTGCGAGGGGCAGGCGAGGTGGGGGGACGGCGCGGTGTCGTCGCAGGTCCTTGTTCCGGTCGCAGATCCTTACTCCGCCGGTGAGCCCTTGCAGCAGCGCACATCGGGAGCAGGGACTCACATCGGGAGCAAGGATCTGCCACGAGGTCCGCGCGGCACCCCAACCAGGGCCCAGGTGCCGCCTCGGCCAGCGTGAACGGGTCGGCCGGCGAACGATCGGCACCAGGTCCGGGCACCCGCCTACGATCGGGGCGTGGCCATCCTCATCGACCCGCCTCGCCCCGAGGCCCACGGCCGCCGGTGGTCGCACCTGATCAGCGACACGAGCACCGAGGAACTGCACGCCTTCGCCCGCGCGGCCGGCATCCCCCGCAGGGCGTTCGAGGGCGATCACTACGACATCCCCGAGGAGCGCTACGCGGCCGTCGTCGCCGCTGGCGCGGAGCCCACGCCGGCACGAGACCTGCTCCGAGCCCTGCAGCGAAGCGGCCTGCGCCTGCAGAAGCGCCGCGGCGACACCGGGGTCGCCAAGATCACCGGCATCCGCTTCGTCGACGGCACGAGTGCCGACGTCGACCTCATCGCCTCGCCCCGCGAGGCCGACGTGGGGCGGGTGTTCGCGGCGATGGCCTTCGTCCGCGACGACACCGGAGACTTCGCTCTCGTGCACTCCGTGCGCCGCAGCGAGTGGGGTGCACCGGGTGGCTGGCGCGAGCCGGGGGAGTCGGTGCGAGAGAACGCAGTTCGTGAGGTCCGTGAGGAGACCGGCCTGCACGTCCCCCCGCGCGACCTCACCCCGATCGGCTACGAGCGGTTCCACCACCGATCCTCGGGGGGCCTGTGGCGCGAGGGGGAGGACCTGCTCCAGGTCTACGAGGTGAGCGTCCCCGGCATCCGACCCGCCCTCACCCCTGAACTCGACGACACGTCACACCATCAGTGGGTCACCTGGGACGAGCTCGAGGCCCTGTGCTCCCGCCAGTTCTGGTGGGCGCTCGCCGAGGCGACCCTCAGCCCGCCAGCCGGGTGAGTTCGCGGGCGAGGTTCTCACGCGCCGCCGACCCCCACGTCGACCGCGCGTACTCGGTGCGGTACACGTTGTCCCGCGCGAGGAACGGTCGCAGCACGGCAGAGCGCTCACGGGCGTAGACCGCCGCGGGTACGTGCGCGTACTCGGCGCGCACCTGGGCGCAGTACTCGTCGAACCGAACCACCGGAGCCGCGAGGATCCACAGGTCCGCGTCATGCAGCAGCACCCGGGCAGGGTCCTCACCGGCGGTGCTGCCCAGATCGTGGTGCTCGGTGTCGAGCACGGATGCCGTGACGCGCCGTCGCGTCGCCGTCGCCACCCCCAGCGCGCTCAGGTGGTGCTCGGCCAGGTCTGCGCTCGCCGCCTCGTTGCTCACGGTGGCTGTCCTTGCGGCCGCTGCTGCCCCCGTCGTGCCGGGACGGTCTGGCGTCGCAGGGGTGACCGAGTAGACGGCGTCGTGGAACCACGCGGCCAAAACGGCGACCGTTGCGTCCTCGGCGGACACGGCACGGGTGGCGCACAGCCGGTCGAGCGCGGCGAGCACCTCGCTGAGGTGGGTGAGGCCGTGGTAGCGCCGGTGCTCCTCGCTCCAGCGAGTGAGCAGGTCGTGCCCCACGTCGTCGACGACCTCCCGCGCAGCCAGGGGAGCGGCGACGGCGCAGTCGGCCACCCACCGGCGTTGGAGCGCGCGCATCGGGCCACTGTGCCACCCACCACGGGCTCGCGTCACGAGGGTGGCCGCGACCGCTCGTACGCCTTGGCGTAGCGGCTGCCCATCGCCAGCAGCAGCAGACCCACGGCGATGAAGGCGACCGAGCGAACGATGCCGCTCAGCGACGACAGGTCGTAGAGGAACAGCTTCGCCACGCTGACGGCGGCGAGCAGGAGGCCCGTGCGTAGCGTGAGGTCGGCGTCAGGCGAACGCTCGAGGCCGTGCAGCAGCAACCATGCGGCTCCCAGCATCCAGGTGATCGTGGCGACGGCCTGCCCGATGGTGAACCCCAGGGTCGGGTCGCCCAGTCGCGCGCCGACGAGCGTGCCAGCCGCGGCCAGGGCCGTCGCGGAGGCGGCCAGCCCCAGCACCCAGACGGCGATCCGCACCATCACGCGCAGCTCACGCCCCAGACCGCGTTGCTGGCCCATCGCCCAGACGACCATGGCGAGCACCCCGGCGAGCACGATGCTGTCCAGCAGCGCCGCCGCCATGTCGCCGCGCAGGGTGCGCGCAGACGCCGCGACGGTCAGCGGGTACTGCAGCCACCCGACGACGCCCAGGAGGGTCACGCCTGCCGCCAGCACGAGGTTCACCCGCGAACGCGTGATTCCTGCGACGGCCAGACCCACGATCGCGAGCAGCAGCAACCCGGTCGTGATGAACCGGGTCGGTGCCCCCGCGACGACCGCCAGCACGGCGAACGCGGTGCCCGCCGCGCCCGTGGTGACGACCAGGTGGCCGGCCACCGGGCCGACCGGGCCGCGACCCAACGTGGTTGCCGTGAGGAGGAGCACGGCGGATGCCGTGGCGAGGGAAAGGGTGCGCGCCGGGTTGTCGAAGGTCGTCGTCGCGGCGAACAGCCCGATCGCCAGCAGGGCGACCGCGATGGAGGCGGCCAGGTCGCCGGGATCGCGGCGCACCGACAGGGTCGAGGTGAACAGGGTCGCGGCGAGGGCGATGCCGGCGATCGCGAGGTTGCCGACGTCGTCCACCGTGCCACCTCCGGCCACCGAGCTCACGAGCAGCGCCAACGTCAGCGGAAGCACCCGGGCCAGCGTGAGCACCGGGGTGGTCCGGTCGCCCGACGCCCACCAGCCGGCGAGGCAGAGGATGGCGAGGTAGCCGGTGACCACCCAGCCACCGCCCTGGGCGACCACGGGAGCCAGCACGGCCGCTCCGAGGACGACGAGCACCGCGAGCAGCTCGCTGCGCCAGCTGCGGGCGAGGTGCAACCCGCCGAGTGCGACGGCACCGGCGAGGGCCAGACCCGGTGCGGTGGGCACCCAGCCGTAGCCCGTGGTCACGGCGACGACGACAAGGTAGGCGGTGGCGACACCGGTGGCCACCAGGGCGACGGGCGCTGCTCCGACCCCTGAGGGTGCGCCCACGGCCGCTGCGGGTGCGCCCTCGACGGTGTCGCGCCCACGAAGATCGGCGCGACCACTGCGCACGCCCAGCCCGATGAGGATCACGGCCAGGACGGCTCCGGCGGCGACTCGCGCCTCCGGGCCGAACCAGCCGCGTTGGGCGGCCAGGACGAGGAACATCGCGACCCCGGCCATGGTGATGACGGCACCCGCGATGGCCAGCACCCGCGTCACCGCACCCTCGCGGCGGTACCACGGCACCGACGGGGTGGGGGTCTGCCACGGACCCAGCGTTGCCGGCGGCGCCGGTACCTGCGCGGTGATGGGCGGCGCGGCGGGTACCGCCGGGGGACCTGCGGGGCGGGCGACGGGAGGGGGCAGGGGAGCCGTGCGGGCGGCATCCGGGATGCCGTACCCCTCCTCGCGCTCGAGCTGGCTGCGCAGGCGCGCCAGGCCGTTGCCGACGGTGTACATGCGGGTCATCGCGTCGGCGAACTCTGCTTCGAGCTGCTGGACCTGGGCGCGGGTGCTCATGGGCACAGTCTCGTGCCCGGGCGGCATGCTCACCTGAGCACTCCCACTCATTCCGCGACGTCAGGTGCACCCCGCGCGCTCAGGGCCGTGATCGGCCCTGACCCGGCGGGGTGCACCTGACGTCGGGTCAGGGAGAGGTGGTGGTGGGCTTGGCGGCGAGGGTGGTCTTGACGTCGA
>NZ_DAORSO010000049.1:12673-17940 GCF_035443565.1 Ornithinibacter sp.
TCGGGTCAGGGAGAGGTGGTGGTGGGCTTGGCGGCGAGGGTGGTCTTGACGTCGATCGTCTTGCCGTCGCGCAGGACGGTGAGGGTGACCTCGTCGCCGGCGCTGCGCTCGCGGATGTGGGCGACGAGGGAGAGGGCCGACTCGACCCGCTCGCCACCCACGGCCGTCACGACGTCGCCGACCTGGAGCCCGGCCTTGGAGGCGGGGGTGTCGGCACCGACCGAGGTGATCTCGGCGCCGGTGCGCGTGGCCGAGCCGTCGGAGGCCGAGCCGTCCTGCGGGGTCACCCCGAGGTAGGCGTGCACGGCCGTGCCCTTGGCGATGAGCTGCTCGGCGATCGAGGTGGCCTCGTTGACCGGGATCGCGAAGCCGATGCCGATGTTGCCCGACTGACCCGAGGACGACCCGAGCGAGGCGATGGAGGAGTTGATGCCGATGAGCTGTCCGCCGGCGTTGACGAGCGCTCCACCACTGTTGCCGGGGTTGATCGCAGCAGAGGTCTGGATGGCGTTGGTGACGACGGGCTCGGCCTGCGACTGGGCCTGGCCGAACTGGTCCTGGCCGCTGCTCTCACCCTGGGTGGTCACGGGCCGGTTCAGGGCGCTCACGATGCCGGTGGTGACGGTGCCGGCGAGACCGAGAGGGTTGCCGACGGCCATGACCGGGTCGCCGACAGCGATGGCGTCGGAGTCACCCACGGCGATGGGCGTGAGGTTGCTGGGGTTGCCCGTGATGGTGATGACGGCCAGGTCGGTCGAGGGGTCCGTGCCGCGGATCTCGGCCGCGAAGGTGCGACCGTCCGAGGTCGTCACGGTCAGCTCCTGGGCACCGGCCACCACGTGGTTGTTGGTCAGCACGTGGCCGGAGGAGTCGATGATGACCCCGGAGCCCTGGCCGCCGCCCTGCGCGGAGGTCGCGGTGATGGCGACGACGCTCGGGGAGACCGCGCTGGCGGTCGCGGTCCAGTTCGGTGCCGAACCGTCGGCCTGGACGACCGGCGCGGCATCGGCGTTGCGGCCGAGGGACTGCGACGTCCCCGTGGTGGTCGCGGCGTCGGTGCCGTTGTAGGCGCCGGTGATGGCGAGCGTGCTGCCCGAGGCGATGAGGCCCGTGATGACCGCGACGGCGGTCAGCTCGGCCAGGCGGCGGCCGCGCCTGGGTGCCGGAGGAGTGGTCATCGCCGGCATCATGGAGTTACCCGGAGGGGCTGGCGGCGCCGGGGGCCACGTCGGCACGGGCTCGGTCGGCTGGCCGAACGTCCCCACGGGCCGGGGGTCGGTGGTCGTGCCGCCCCGGGGGGCGTACCACTGGGGGGTGGGGTTCTGGTCGGTCATGGCGAACGCTCCTTCGACGGGGGTGACTGGCTTGCACCCAGTCAATCCCGCCGACTTGCGAGCACTCTGATCAGTTGCTGGGAGTGCGCTGTGCGACGGGGCGCCGCTCGGCAGGTGAGGGCCGCTGGGGCAGTCGGACGACGAAGGTGGCCCCACCGCCCGGGGTGCGGGCGACCCCGACCTGGCCCTGGTGACGGGCCACGATCGCGGCGACGATCGCCAGGCCCAGGCCGCTTCCGCCACCAGCCGTTCGCCCGCGCGAGGGATCAGCCCGGTAGAACCGTTCGAAGACCTTGGTCGCCACCTCGGGGGGGACCCCCGGCCCGTGGTCGCGCACCTCGAGGGTGGCACCGTGCGCGTCGAGACCGACGGCGACCTCGACAGGGGTGCCCGCCGGGGTGTGCCGCAGCGCGTTGGCGACGAGGTTGGTGACGACCTGGCGCAGCTTGGGCTCGGAGCCGACGACGACCGTCGGTGCGACCGGCCCACCGAGACCGAGGAGGCTGATCCGACGTTCGGGGGCGCGCACGCGCGCGTCGGCCACGGCATCCGCCGCGAGGACGGTGAGGTCGACGGGAGCCAGCTCGACCTCGGGGGCGTCGTCGATGCGGGCGAGCATGAGGAGGTCCTCGACGAGGCCGCTCATCCGCTCGGACTCGGCCTCGATCCGTTCCATGGCGCCGCCGACGGCTTCGGGGTCGCGCACGGCGCCCTGGCGGTAGAGCTCGGCGTAGCCGCGGACCGTCGCCAGCGGGGTGCGCAGCTCGTGGGAGGCGTCGGCGACGAACTGGCGCATCCGCTCCTCGCTGGCCTCTCGCACCGCGAACGAGGACTCGATGCGCGCGAGCATCGTGTTGAGGCTGCGCGACAGCGAGGTCACCTCGTCGTCGGCCTGGCGGACCGGGATGCGTTGCGTGAGGTCGCCCGCTGCGATGGCCGCGGCGGTGTCCTCGATGCGGGTGAGCGGCCGGAAGGCGCGCCGCACGGCATACCGAGCCATCGCCAGCGAGGCGAGCAGGACGAGCGTGCTGATGAGCCCCGTCGTGATGACGAGCTGGGTCACGGTGTCGTTGACGGTGTCCAGGGGGACGCCGACGGCGAAGGTGGAGTCCTCGCCGACGACCCGGCCCGCGATGAAGCGCCACTGCGGGCGGCCCCCCTCCGACGGCACGGTGAACGGCTCGCCACTGGTCACGCGCGGGTCGTCGACGGTCAGGACGGGAAGGACCGGCCGCGCCGTCTCCCCGGTGGGCAGCCGGGTGATCGCCCCTCGGGCACCTTGGAGGTGGAATGCGTACCCCGTCGGCAGCGCCGACCCGGTGCTGCGCAGGTCGTCGAACACCTGGTTGGCCACGGGTCGCGCGACCGAGCGCAGTTCCGAATCGACCCGGTCGAGCAGGTCCGAGCGCATGAGGTAGGCCGTCGCGAGGCTCGTGAGGATGAGCGCGGCCCCGACGAGGGTCCCGACGATCGCCACGAGGCGGCGCCGCAGCGGGACTGCCTCGAGGTGGCGCACGACACGGGCGACCGGGTCGTCCTTCGCTGCCGGTGGGTCGGATGCCGGGGGAGTGGTCGCCGGGGAGGCGCTCGTCACGGTCAGGCCTGGGGTGACAGGCGCAGCACGTAGCCGACCCCCCGCTTGGTGTGGATGAGCGGGGGCAGGCCCTCGGCGTCGATCTTGCGACGCAGGTAGGAGATGTAGGACTCGACGATCCCGGCCTCGCCGCGGAAGTCGTAGTCCCAGACGTGGTCGAGGATCTGCGACTTCGACAGGACCCGGTTCGGGTTGAGCATGAGATAGCGCAGCAGCTTGAACTCGGTGGGGCTGGTCTCGATCACCCGACCGGCGCGACGAACCTCGTGCGAGTCCTCGTCGAGCTCGAGGTCCTCGAAGGTCAGCACGAGGCTGTCCTGCTCGGCGTCGCCCCGGGTGCGGCGCAGCACGGCCCGGATGCGGGCGACGACCTCCTCGAGGCTGAACGGCTTCGTGACGTAGTCGTCGCCGCCGACGGTCAGGCCCTTGATCTTGTCGTCGACGGAGTCGCGGGCCGTGACGAACACGATGGGCAGCTGGCGGCCCTGTTCCCGCAGGCGGCGGGTGACGGTGAACCCGTCCATGTCGGGGAGCATGACGTCGAGGACGCACAGGTCGGGGTCGTGGGCATCAGCCACGCGCAGCGCCTCGGCGCCGCTGGCCGCGGTGGCGACGTCGAACCCGGCGTAGCGCAGCGACGTCGCGAGCAGTTCGCGGATGTTGGGCTCGTCCTCGACGACGAGCAGGCGGGCCTCAGGCGTCGGGGTGCTGGTCACGGCGTCAGTCTGGCGGGTGACCCTGTGAGTTTGCTGGACATCGCCTGAACTCGCTGGTCGAGGTGACGCCGGGACGCAGGAGTTCAGGGCACGAGCGGTGACTGCTGCGCGCGATCTGAGTGCTGTGTTCAGACCCGGGCTCCTCGTCAGAACGAGTTGTCGTAGTCGTACTCCGAGTAGCCGCCGCCGTCGAACCAGCCTGCTGATCCCGCCGCGATGAGGCCGATCACCGCCACGACGGCCAGCGCAACGCTGATGCCGAAGGCGATCCAGCCGTACTTGGCCATCTTCGCCGACTGCGCCGGGTCGCTCGACTGCTTGGTCAGCGCGACGATGCCGAAGATCAGGGAGGGCGTGGTGAACAGGCAGCAGGAGACGGCGCCGATCGCCGAGATGATCGTCAGGGCCAACGCACTGCCGTTGGTCGACGGGGCCGCCGTGTAGGGGCTCGGGCCATAACCCGGCTGGGGTTGCGCGTACACCGGGGGAGCACCGTACGGAGCCGGCTGCTGGCCGTACGAGGATGCCGGCTGGCCGTAGGGGTTGGGCTGGCTCCCGTAGGCGGGGGGCTGGCTGTAGGGCGTGGGCTGGCTCCCGTAGACGGGGGGCTGGGCGTAGGGGTTGGCCTGCGTGCCGTAGGCGGGGGGCTGCGCGTACGGGTCGGACTGCTGTCCGTAGGCCGGGGGCTGCCCGTAGGCCGGGGGCTGCCCGTAAGCGGGGAGCTGCTGAGTGTCGGACGGCGAGGGCGGTGCCTGGTACGACGCCGGCGGAGCCTCGTACGGCGAGGGCTGTGCTTCCGGGTGTGCCGGTGCATCGGGCGCCGGGGCGCTGGAAGAGGGCTCGGGTGCGGAGGCCGGCCACCCGGCATCCGATGGCGCCGTCGGGTCCACCGGGGTGTCCTGCGGCCGATCGGTGCTGTCGCTCATCGTTGTCCCTCGTGTCCTGCGTCTCCCCCAGCGACGCCGGATGGCGCGCCGAGACGAGGGTAGAGCGTGCGGGCGTCGCCACGAAGCGTGCGGCGTGTCAGGATCGGCGGGTGAGACTTCCGCTGCCGCAGGTCGAGCCCGACGCAACCCTGCCCGAGTCCGTGACGATCTACGAGGTCGGGCCACGAGACGGCCTCCAGAACGAGGCGGCGGTGGTGCCGGCCGCGGTGAAGGCTGACTTCGTCAGGCGCCTGGCCAGCGCGGGTCTGGGCACGATCGAGACCACGTCGTTCGTCGACCCGCGGTGGGTGCCGCAGCTCGCCGACGCCGAGGAGGTGCTCGGTCTGCTCGACGAGCAGGGGCGCGGGGCGCAGCGACCCGTGCTCGTGCCCAACGAGCGTGGGCTGGACCGGGCGCTGGCTGCTGGTGTCGGCGCGATCGCGGTGTTCGGCAGCGCCACGGAGATGTTCGCGCGCAAGAACCTCAACCGCAGCGTCGAGGAGTCGCTGGCGATGTTCGCGCCGGTCGTCGACCGTGCCCGGGCCGAGGGGCTGTGGGTTCGCGGCTACGTCTCGATGTGTTTCGGTGACCCGTGGGAGGGCCCCGTGCCGGTGGCGCAGGTCGTCGACGTCTGCCGGCGACTGATGGACCTGGGCTGCGACCAGCTCTCGCTCGGCGACACGATCGGGGTCGGCAC
>NZ_DAORSO010000050.1:0-6641 GCF_035443565.1 Ornithinibacter sp.
GCTGGATCGTCGCCTCGGCGGACAGGATGCGCATCGTGATCTCGGTGCGGCTCATTTCGAGCGAGAACACCGCGGTCGCCATGTTGTGCTTGATCGCGGCCGCCCGGGCGATGTCGATTCCGAGCGTTGACTTGCCGACGGCAGGCCTCGCCGCGATGACGATCATCTGCCCGGCGTGCAACCCGTTGGTCAGCTCGTCGAGTTCGAGGAACCCGGTCGGCACGCCGATGAACTCATCGGTGCGCCCCGCCGCCGCCTCGATCTCCTCCATCGTCTCGTTGAGCAGCTCACCCAGCGCGTGGTAGTCCTCGCCGCCGCGCTTCTCGGCCACCGAGTACACCTCGGCCTGGGCGCGGTTGACGATCTCGTCGATGTCCCCTTCGCCCTGCCCGTAGCCCATCTGCACGATGCGGGTGCCGGCCTCGACGAGCCGCCGCAGCACCGCCCGCTCGTGGACGATCTCGGCGTAGTACCCGGCGTTGGCCGCCGTCGGCACCGACTGGATCAGCTGGTGCAGGTACGCCTGCCCCCCGACTCGGGTGAGGTCACCGCGCTTCCCCAGCTCATCGGCGACGGTGATCGCATCGGCAGGCTCGCCACGACCGAAGAGGTCGAGGACGGCATCAAAGATCAGTTCGTGTGCCGGGCGGTAGAAGTCGTGCGACTTCACGGCTTCGAGGCAGTCGGCGATCGCGTCCTTGTTGAGCAGCATCGACCCGAGCACCGACTGCTCGGCGTTGAGGTCCTGCGGGGGAAGTCGGTCGTCGGGCGGCCCGTCGGAGGGGGCGCCGTACGACGCGTTCAACTCCGCAATGGACACTGCACACCTCTTCCGAACTAGCCCTGATGATGATCGGTTCGAGCGGCCCGCTCACCGGCCCGACGCCCTGTGAACAGCACATCAGAGGCCACCGACACTCCACCGACGAGCCACGGTAAGCGCTGCCACGAGGTGCCCGACACCACCCGTGTGCACAACCTGTGGACAAGGTGTGCAAAACGCCGAGCCTCGATGTGCACACTCGGTGGACAACCCTGTGGATGGCGCGGTGCAGATCCGAAACACAGGCGGCTGACCTGCGCAAACGCCACCCACGTCATGTGGAGTGAAGAAACTTTCGGGCGTGTCTCATCCACATGGCGTGCGTCACCCCGCGGCCAGGAAATCATCCTTACCAGTCGGTAGCAGTCGGTGCGGAGCCGCCCCTGTGGATGATCGGGATGCGGTGTCGGCGAACATCCGTGGCCCTGGTGGGCAGCACGTCGGACGCCCCCGGGGATCAGCCGGTGCGGCCGTACCGCCCCGCCGACCGGGCCCGCGCCTTGGCCGCCTCGACCTCGCGGTCCTTGGGCGGCGCCGTCGTCACGAGGTCCCCGAGCAGGTGCGCGGTGATGTGCGCGATCTCCTCGACGGCCCGGTCGAAGGCCTCCTGGTTCGCCTGCGACGGCTTGGTCGTCCCACTCACCTTGCGCACGTACTGCAGCGCCGCGGCGCGCACCTCGTCCGTGGTCGCCGGGGGCTCGAAGTTGTTCAACGGTCGGATGTTGCGGCACATGCACCCACGGTAGGCCGACCACGGCACCAAACGCACGGCATCCACGCACGGCGACGGCACGGCATCCGGCCGCACCACCGCCCACCCAAGGCGTGCCAAACCTCACCTGAAATGCCCGCGAAACAGGGCCAAGATGGTGACCATGAGGATCATCAGCGTCGATGAACTGGGCCGACTGTTCGCTTCCCTGCAGGGCAAGCCGCGGGTGGTGGTCTCCGGGAACGTCGCCGTCCCCTGGCCGGCCGTGCGCATCCTCGACGCGAACAAGGACGAGTACACGATTCACGCACTGAACGCGCCGCCCGGCATCCCGGATCGCGAGGGCGTGACGGCCGAGACGTGCTTCGTCGGCGCCGGCATGCGCCGCCACTCGAACCTGTCGTACGTGCCCAGCCGGCTCTCGCTCGTGCCCGTGCTGCTCCAGCGACGCATCCCCGCAGACGTCGTCATCATCCACTGCGCCCCGCCCCGCGACGGCCAGCTCAGCCTGGGCATCGAGGTCAACATCCTGCCCGCGGCCATCGAGGGATGCCGGATGCGTTCGGGTCGCGTCGTCGCCGTCATCAACGACCAGATGCCGTACACCTACGGCGACGCACTCGTCCCCGTGGAATGGGTCGACGTCGCCATCGAGGTGTCCGAGCCGCTGCCCGCGCACGACCCCGCAACCCCCGACGACGACAGCCGCGCCATCGGCGAGCGCGTCGCCAGCCGGGTCAGCGACGGCTCCACCCTGCAGATGGGCATCGGCGGCGTCCCCGACGCCACGCTCAACGCGCTCACCGGCCGGCGCGGGCTGCGGATCTGGACCGAGATGTTCTCCGACGGAGTGCTCGCCCTCGACCGGGTCGGCGCCCTCGAACCGCACCACCCGCTCACCGCCTCGTTCCTGTTCGGGTCGCGCGAGCTCTACGACTGGCTCGACGGCAACCACCGGGTGCGGATGATGCGCACCGAACACACCAACGACCCCGGCCTCATCGCCCAGCAACGCAAGATGACCTCGGTCAACACCGCTCTCGAGGTCGACCTGTTCGGCCAGGCCAACGCGTCGCGGATCAACGCGCGCATCTACTCAGGCTTCGGCGGCCAGACCGACTTCATCGTCGGGGCGCTGCACTCGGCCGGCGGGCAGTCGTTCATCGCGCTGCGCTCGTGGCACCCCAAGGCCGACGTGTCGACCGTCGTGCCGCTCGTCGACGAGCCGGTGACGAGCTTCCAACAGAGCGCGATCGTCACCGAGCACGGGGTCGCCGAGCTGTGGGGCTACGACCAGCAGGCCCAGTGCCGGCACATCATCCGCGACGCCGCCCACCCGCAGGTGCGCGACGAGCTCTGGGAGGAAGCCGCCCACCTCGGCCTCGCGTGAGGGCACCCCTGCTCGACGTGAGTGCGGAAGTGGTGGCCCTGACCGCCACTTCCGCACTCACGGCAGGATGGGTGAGGTGATCAGTCACCCGAACCCGGGCCTGGTGGCGGCGATCCGGGCCGCGCTGGCCGACCCCGCTGTCGGCGACCCCGAGCGGGCCGTCAGCCAACGGGCCTACATGAAGTCGCCGATGCCGTTTCGAGGGCTCAGCAAACCTGAGCTGACCGTCCTGCTCCGGCCGCTGCTGCGTGATCGCGCCCTCGCGCCGCACACGCGCGAGGAATGGTCGGATGCCGTTCGCGACCTCGTCGACCACGCCACCCACCGCGAGGAGTGGTACGCGGCGTTGGCCGTCGCCGGTCACCGCGCGGCCCGCCCGTGGCAGGACCCGGAGGCGCTGGCCCTGTACCGCCACGTCGTCACGACCACGTGCTGGTGGGACATCGTCGACCCGGTCGCCGCGGACTTCATCGGGCCGATCCTTCTGGCGCACCGGCCGGTCGTCACCCCCCTGATCAGGGCGGATGCCGTGGACCCGCACCTCTGGGTGCGCCGCACCGCGATCCTGGCGCAGCTCAAGCACCGTGCAGACACCGACGTCGACCTGCTCTCAGACGTGCTCGACGCCAACCTCGAAGGGTCGCTGCACGGCAAGGACTTCTTCATCCGCAAGGCGGTCGGGTGGGCGCTGCGCCAGCACGCTCGGGTCGATCCCGACTGGGTGCGGGCCTACGTCGACAGCCGCGGCGACCACCTGTCCGGGTTGAGCAGGCGCGAGGCCCTCAGGCACCTCTGACCCCACCTGACGGTCCGCGAGCGTCGACCGTCGGAGCCCGGGGGCAGCCCGCCGCAGATCCTTGCTCCGGTCGCAGATCCTTCCTCCCGTGGTGCGTCCTTGCAGCAGCGCACATCGGGAGTAGGGACTCACATCCGGAGCAAGGATCTGCGTCAAGCCGGAAGGACGCCGGAACCCCATTCGTCAGACGGCTCCCCGTGAGCCCTGGCCCACGTCGAACCACGACACCCGTGGATCCGGGCGCACGCCCTTCGCGGCGAGCAGTGCACCCAGCCGATCCCGGTCGAGCGCAATGTCCCAGGTCCAGCGCACCACCTCGCTGTGTGCCCGCAATCGGTCTTCGCGCTTCTTCTCCCGCCACACGATCTCCGCGGCCTCGCTCGGGTCCGCATCCGCTGGGACCCGGTACTTCAGCTTGCCGTCGAACTCACCGATGACGCCGTCCCAGTCGAAGTCGACGTACCCGATCAGCCCTTGCTCGTCCTCGTGTTTGGCCTGCAGCCGCGGCCGGGGCAGACCCAGGCGGAACATCTGGACGCGGGACAGGCTCTCCCCCGCCGACATCGAGTCGCCGTCGGCCAGGTCGATGACGAGCGCCACCTGCGGGCGACCTCGAAGGCGAGCCGGCACGGCATTCGCCTCACGAACGAGGTCATCACGGGTGCACAACCCGTGCCGAAGCGCATGGTCGGCAGCCGCGACGGCCGTGGGGAGAGATGCGCTGCGTGCCATGTCGACGACCGTGCGAGCCACCGGCGTCACCCGGATGCCGTGGACCACCACCGTGTCCGCGGCAGGTCCCCGGATCGGACGAACACCCGGGGAGCCGCGAAGGCGAGTGCCGACGACGAGGGTGCGCACGGCATCCGGCCAGCTCTCGATGCGCGGAAGACCCCAGACTGCGGCGGCCGTCTCGTGCGCGAAGATCCACGACCGATCGGGGTCGCACACGAGTGACACGGCATGGGCTTGCGCGGCATGGCGCTGCTCGGGGGTCAATGCTGCCCAGCACGTCGACTCAGCCCAGACGCCACGGCGCACCCTGACCCAGCCGTGCTCTCGCTGGGGATCGATCCCCTGGTGGCGCAGCGCCGAGTAGAGCCGCAGGACCTGGGGGTCGAACCGCCTCGGGGCTGACTGACCGGACACGGCTCCACGATCGCAGGGCGATGCAGTTCTCCCGCGGCGTTATCCACAGGTGGGGTGCCGCAGGGTACGAGGGATGGCGCGGCGAAGCATTGCCGACGCAGATCCTTGCTCCGGTCGCAGGTCCTTACTCCGGTGGTGCGTCCATGCAGCAGCGCACATCGGGAGTACGGACTCCCATCCGGAGCATGGATCTGCGACGGCATCCGTCGGTTTCACGTGGAACAGTGCAGGCGTGAGCGATCGCCCCGACCTCGATGCCCAAGGCAGCAACCAGCCAGGCAACAACAACCCGGGTAGCGACCAGCCGGTCGGCAACCAGCCAAGCAGCGACCCGCTCGGCCCCCGACCCAGCCACGGCGGGCAGCACCGCGAGGTGCTGCGCCTGGCCATCCCGGCCTTCCTCGCCCTGGTCGCCGAGCCGCTGTTCCTGCTCACCGACGCCGCCATCGTCGGGCGCCTCGGCGTCGAGCCACTGGCCGGTCTCGGCGTCGCCAGCGCCATCCTGCTGACCGCCGCCAACATCTTCGTCTTCCTCGCCTACGGCACCACCGCCGTCGTCGCCCGCCAGCTCGGTGCAGGCGATCGCCCCGGTGCCATCGCCGGGGGCATCGACGGCACCTGGCTCGCCATCGCCCTGGGCACGGTCACCGCTGCAGCCGTGGCGACAGCCGCCGAACCGCTCTGCCGGGTCTTCGGCGCCTCCGAGGGTGCCCTCGAGCAGGCAGTGATGTACCTCCGCATCTCCGCCCTCGGCATCCCGGCCATGCTCGTCGTCCTGGCCACGACCGGCGTGCTGCGTGGCCTCCAGGACACCAAGACCCCGCTGATCGCGGCCGTCGGAGGATTCGGCCTCAACATCGTGCTCAACCTGTGGTTCGTGCACGGCCTCGGCTGGGGCATCGCCGGCTCCGCCTGGGGCACGGTCATCGCCCAGACCGTGATGGCCATCGGACTGGTCACGGTGCTCATCCGCTACGCACGGCGCGACTGCGTGCCCCTGCGGGCCCACCCCGGCCGCGTCCTCATCGCGGCGCGCGGCGGCATCCCCCTGCTCGTGCGCACGTTGGCGCTGCGCGGCGTGCTGCTCGTCACCACGTGGGTGGCCGCGAGCATGGGGGACGTGCCCCTCGCGGCCTACCAGGTGACAGCGACGATCTGGACCTTCTTCGCCTTCGCCCTCGACGCCCTCGCCATCGCGGCACAGGCCATCACCGGCAAGTCCCTCGGCGCCGGCGACCGCGAGAAGGCCCGCGAGGCGACCGCGCTGATGCTGCGCTGGGGAGTGCTGGGCGGCGTGGTCCTCGGCGCCCTGCTCCTGCTCACCCGACCCTTCCTCGCTCCGCTGTTCACGCCGGATGCCGAGGTGCAGGCCGCCATCGCCGCCGGGCTCCTCGTCGTGGCCATCGGACAACCACTCTCCGGGCTGGTGTTCGTCATCGACGGGGTGCTCATCGGCGCGGGCGACGGGGTCTGGCTGGCCAAGGCCATGCTCGTGACCCTCCTCGCCTACCTCCCGATCGTGGCCGCCGCCCACGCGGTCGGCGGCCGGGTCGTCGACGGCAGCAGCGCGGGCAACATGGCGGCGGTGACCTGGCTGTGGGTGGCGTTCACCGCCTTCATGGCCGTGCGCGCCGCCCTCATGTGGCTAAGGGTTCGCACCGACCACTGGATGGTCCTCGGCGCCACCCGCCCCTGACCCACTCGGGCTCCGGGCCGGTCAGGCCCGTGCGACGACCTCGACCGCAGCCTCGCGGCGCGGATCCCCGGCAGC
>NZ_DAORSO010000050.1:6741-17760 GCF_035443565.1 Ornithinibacter sp.
GTCAGGCCCGTGCGACGACCTCGACCGCAGCCTCGCGGCGCGGATCCCCGGCAGCCTCCACCACCCCATCGGCATGGCGGAACGCCGCCCCGACCCCGCCGAAGAACATCTGGTGACGACCGTGGTCGGTGCCGCGCAATCCCAGCCCGCGCACGGCATCCGCAATCGCGTCGTCGCTCTCGTGGTCGACCACGGGGGTGCCGTCGGCGTCGAAGCTGACGTGCAGCCGCGGCGCCTCGATCGCGTGGGCGAGGTCCGCGCCGTGCAGGCATCCCTGCCCCAGCACCTGCATGAGCGCGGTCGTGATCCGGTCGGCGCCGGGTGATCCGATCGCCAGCACCCGGCCGTCGCGGGTTCGCCCGGTCGTCGGGGCCATGTTGGAGGCGAGTCGGATGCCGGGAGCCATCTTGTGCAGTCCGAGCCGGTTGAGTTCTGGCTCGCCGAGCGCGTTGTTGAGGAGCAGCCCGGTGCCGGGGACGGTGATCCCCGCGCCGTACCCGCTGGACACGGTGATCGTGCAGGCGGTGCCGTCGGAGTCGACCGCCGAGACGTTCGCCGTGCTCGCGCTCGTGGGCAGCCCCGCCAGCCCGTGCCGGTCGACGGACAGCAGCAGCTCGTGGCCCGCCGCGTCGAGGTCACCCGAGACGTCGTGCACCGAACGGCGGTAGGACAGCACGGCCCGCTGGATCTCGATGATGTCGGGCCAGTGCCAGTCGCCGCGGCGCCCCATCTCGCCCAGCATGACGGCGAGCATCGGCCCCCCGACCGACGGCGGAGGGTTCACGGCGAGGTCCCAGTCGCCGACGGCGCGGCGCACCGGCGGACGGACGAGCGGGGCGTACTCGGCGAAGTCGCGGTGGGTGACCAGCCCGCCGTGAGCCGCCATGTCGGCGACCATGGCCCGGCCGATCTCACCGGTCGACAGCACCGAGGCGCCGTCCCTTGCCACGAGGTCGAGAACCTCGGCGAGCAGGTGGTTGGTGCAGACGTCGCCCGGCTCGAGCGGGGAGCCGTCCTCGCGGGTGACGATCGCGAGCGCCTCGGGGTCGCGGCCGAAGAGCGGGTGCGCGGAGAAGCTGAGGTAGTGCGTCGCGGCGGCGCCGACGGGGTAACCCGCCCGGCAGGCGCGGGCTGCCGGGGCAACGACGTCGGCCCAGGGCACGGTCCCGAGTTCCTCGACGGCGAGTTCGCAGGCCGTGACCGACCCGGGCGTGGCCACCGAGCCGTGCCCGCCGAACAGCGTCACGCCACCGCCGTACCCGAAGCTGACCTCGTCGACCCCACCGCCGAACCGGTCGGCGGGCAGCCCCCGCCCGGGCATCTCGACGTTGCCGTCGATGACGACCGGGTCGCCGCCGGCGGGCCACGCCGAGATGAACGCGCCCCCGGCCAGCGAGACGATGCCCGGCTCGGTGCTCATGGCCGCCATGGCCGCCGCAACCGCGACGTCGACGGCGTTGCCCCCGGCCAGAGCCACCTCGCGCCCCGCGGCCAGCGACACCGGCCCGGTCGCGGCGATCGCCACTCGTCCACCCATGCGCGGCATCCTCTCACCGGCGGCCGGATGCCGTCTGCTCACGTCCGCGACCGCGGCCCCTCCGTGTCCCCCGCTGGGCTCACGGCCGGGGGTAGCGTGCGCGCATGACGCGATCGCCCCTGGCCATCATCGCCGGCACCGGCTTCTACGACCTGGACGCCCTCGAGAACCCCACGCAGGAGACCGTCGACACCGTCTGGGGTCAGGCGCGGGTCACCAAGGGTGAGTGGCACGGCATCCCCGTCGTCTTCCTCACGCGCCACGGCGCCGGCCACTCGGTGCCGCCGCACCTGGTCAACTACCGCGCGAACATCCGGGCGCTGGCCGACCTCGGGGTGCGCGACGTCGTCGCCGTCAACGTCACCGGGTCGATCGACCCGACCCTGCAACCGGGCGACCTGCTCTGCCTCGACGACTTCGTCGACTTCACCAAGCAGCGGCCGGTGACCTTCTTCGACGGCTCCACCCCCGAGGGCGTCGTGCACACCGACGTCATGACGCCCTACCACCCCGCCATCCGCCGCGAGATCCTCGACGCCGCAGCCACCTCCGGGCACACGATCCGCGACGGCGGGGTCTACGCGTGCTTCGAGGGGCCGCGCTTCGAGACCCGTGCGGAGATCCGCCTGGCCGCGCTCGCCGGGGCCGACGTCGCCGGCATGACGGGTGTGCCCGAGGTGACCCTCGCCGTGGAGGCCGGGCTTCGGTATGCCGCGATCAGCCTCGTCGTGAACCCCGCGTCGGGCGTCGGCGACGCGGACGAGCCGATCACCATGGACGAGATCAACGCCGTGCTGGCCGCGTCGTCGGCCACGGTGCTGGAGATCCTCGACGACCTCGTCCACACCCGCGCCACCTTCCCCGAGGAGCCCGACGCATGAGCCGTCTCATCATCGAGAACGCCAGCTACGTCGTCACCGTCGACGCCACCGACACCGTCCTGCGCGACACCACCATCACCATCGACGACGGCGTCATCACCGCCGTCAGCCCGGCAGCACCGAATGAAGCCACGCAGCCCGAGGCGGTCGTGCGGCCGCTGGCTGGGACTGGCGGGAGCACTCGCGAGCGCCAGCCGGGTCCCACGCTCAGCGTGGGCGCGAGTGCGGATGGTCTGCGGCCGCACGGCCCCTCGGGTGGAGTGGCGGAGGTGACCACGATCGACGCCCGCGGCAAGCTCGTGATGCCGGGTCTGGTCAACCTGCACACCCACCTGCCGATGACGCTGCTGCGTGGTCTGGCCGAGGACGTCGACCTCGACGGCTTCCTGGCCCGGGTGTGGGCGGCCGAGGGTGCCGTCATGGACCCCGACACCGTCGAGCTCGGCGCCACCCTGGGCGCCCTGGAGTCACTGCGCGGCGGGTGCACGACCCAGCTCGACATGTACTTCCACCACGAGGCGACCCACCGCGGGGCCGTGGCCGCCGGCAGTCGTCACGTCATCGGGCCGGTGTTCTTCGACGGGCCGGGGCCGGACGGCCTCACGTGGGAGCAGCGCCTGGACAACCTGCGCTCCTGGCCTGCCGTTCTCGACGAGATCGGTGGCCCCTCGGTGCCGGTCGGGGCGATGCCGCACGCCACCTACACGTGCTCGCCGGAGGGTTTCGCGCAGGTCGTCACCGTGCTGCGCGAGCTCGTCGCCAACGGTGAGCGCGACGGCATCCTCACGACGCACGTGAGCGAGACCGCCGCCGAGAACGCCGGCATCCGCGAGCGCTACGACGCGACCCCGACCGAGCTGTTGGCGCGCGCCGGGTGGGTCGAGCCGGACCTGCCGCTCGTCATCGGCCACGGCGTGCACCTCAGCGAGAGCGACCGAACGACCCTGGCGGCCGGAGGTGCCGCGGTCGGTCACTGCCCCGGGTCGAACCTCAAGCTCGCCAGCGGTGCCCTGCCGTGGCAGGTCTGGCAGGACAGCGGCCTGCGGGTCGGGTTGGGCACCGACGGCTGCTCGAGTTCCAACGACCTCGACATGTGGCAGGCGATGCGCCAGGCCGCCCTCCTCGCGCGGCTGACCAGCGAGCGCCCTGACGTCGCGAGCGCCCACGAGGTGCTGCGCGCGGCCACCATCGAGGGGGCCCGCGCGCTCGGGATGGGTGACGTGATCGGGTCGGTCGAGGTGGGCAAGCGGGCCGACCTCGTGCTCGTCGACCTCGAGGCGCCGCACCTCACCCCGGTGCACGACGTCGCCGCGCTGTTGGTGTTCGCCGCCGGGCGGGGGGACGTCACCGACGTGCTCGTCGACGGGATGCCGGTCGTGCGCGACCGTCGGAGCACCCGCCTGGACACGGGGCAGCTTCTCGAACGGGCCCGGGTCCGCGGGGAGGTCGCCCGGGCAGCAGCCGCGGAGGCGGCTGCGGCCCGATGACCAGCCAGAGCGCCGACGAGGTCATCGCCCGCCTCGGCATGCTGCCCATCCCCGAGGAGGGTGCCTGGTTCGCGGCCGGCCCCCGCACCCGGGGCCTGAACGGCATCATCGCCCTGCTCACCGACCGCCCCGACGGGTTCTCGGCCATGCACCGCCTCACCATCGACGAGGGCTGGCAGTGGATGGCCGGTGCCCCCGCCACCCTCGTGCGCCTGCACCCCGACGGCACCGGCGACTCCACGACCCTCGGCCCGGACTCCCCCCAGGCCCTGGTCACCAACGGCTCGTGGATGGGAGCCCGCACCCACGGCGAGTGGACCCTGTTCTCCTGCTGGTGCGCCCCTGCGTTCGAGCCCGAGCACTTCGAGCTCGGCGAGCGCTCGGCCCTGCTCGACGCCTTCCCCGACCACGCCGCCGAGATCACCGCGCTGACCCGCACCCACCCCATCGGTCAGATGCGATGACGGCCCTGGTCACCGGCGCCAGCGGCGGGCTCGGGCGCGGCATCGCCGTCGCGCTGGCCGCCGCCGGTCACGACATCGGCGTGCACTACCGGTCGGATGCCGTCGGTGCGGCCGCCGCTGTCACCGACGTCGAGGCGGTGGGTCGCCGCGCGACGGCCCTGCACGCCGACCTCGCCGTCGACGACCCTGCCGAGCTCGACCGGGCCTGTGACGACCTCCTCGACGCCTGCACCGCAGCGCTCGGCGCCCCCGACGTGGTGGTGCTGAACGCCTTCCCCCAGCACGTCGTGGCCTGGGGTGACCTCGACACGGCGGCCTGGGACACCTACCACCGCGGTGGGCTGCGCCCCACGACCAGCCTGCTCCACCGGGCCGCCGCCCGGCTCGCCCCCGGCGGGGTCATCGTCGTCATCAGCTCGATCGAGGGCCGACGACCGGCGCCCGGGCACACCCCCTACGGCGTCGCGAAGGCGGCCCTGGACCACCTCACGGCCGCAGCCGCTCACGAGCTCGGGAGCAGCGGCATCCGGGTCGTCGGTGTGGCGCCCGGTCTCATCGACCGCGAGCGCCTCGAGCGCGACTGGCCAGAGGGTGTCGACCGCTGGAAGCGGGCGAGCGCGCTGGGACGCCCTGTCACGGCATCCGAGGTCGCGGCGACCGTGTCGTTTCTGGCCTCACCAGCCGCATCAGGCATCACGGGCACCACCATCACCGTGGATGCCGGGTGGTCGGCCGGTCCGGGTTGGTGACACCTGCCAACTGCGGCGTGTCGATGTCGTCAACGACACCCTCTGGTGAGGTAACAACAGGGCAACGACACTCAAAGGTCTGCCCGTCAGGGGCGCTTGGCGGCATAGCCTTACGTGTCTGACCCCATCTCCAAGGAGAACCTTCATGAAGTCCACGCGTTACCTGGTCGCGGTTCCCGCCGCGCTCGCCCTCACCCTCGCGGGTTGTGGCGGCACCTCCGGCAACACCGAGTCCCCCGCCGCCTCCGGGTCGGCCGCTCCCGGCGCCCCCACCGACGACAGCAACTGCGCCGACGAGGCCGTGTTCTGCATCGGTCTGGTCACCGACACCGGCAAGGTGGACGACAAGTCGTTCAACCAGTCCGCTCACGAGGGCGCCCTGGCCGCCGCCGAGCAGACCCAGGGCTTCTACAAGTACATCGAGACCCAGGACGCCAAGGACTACGCCGCCAACATGGCGCAGTTCACCAACAAGAAGTACGACGCCATCGTCACGGTCGGCTTCCTCATGACCGACGCCACGCTCGAGGCGGCCAAGGCCAACCCCGGCACCCGCTTCATCGGCGTCGACCAGGGCTACGACCCGGCTGCGGTCTCCGGCAAGAACGTCACCGGCCTCATCTTCCCCGAGGACCAGGCCGGCTACGGCGCCGGTTACCTCGCGGGCCTGATGACCAAGACGAACAAGCTCGGCCAGGTCCTCGGTCTCGAGATCCCCCCGGTCCAGAAGTTCGCCAAGGGCTTCGAGGCCGGCGCGAAGGCCGCGAACCCCGCGATCACCGTCACCACCGTGTACCACCCCGCCGGCGACAACGCCTTCAACGACCCGGTGTGGGGCGCTGGCGAGGCCAAGAAGCAGCTCGCCCAGGGTGCGGACATCATCTTCGGCGCCGGTGGCAACACCGGTAACGGCGCCCTCCAGGAGGTCGCCAAGGCCAAGGGTGCAGGCACCGAGGTGTTCTGCATCGGTGTCGACACCGACCAGTGGGACACCGTCCCCGCGGCCCAGCCGTGCCTCATCACCTCGGCGATGAAGCTCATCACCGAGGGTGTCACCGAGACCCTGGTCACGGCCAAGGACGGCGACTTCGCCGAGAACCAGACCCTCGGCAAGGCCGGCCTCGCGCCCTTCCACGACTTCGAGTCGGTCATCCCGGCCGACGTCAAGGCCAAGGTCGACGAGGTCGTCAAGCAGATGGAAGCCGGCACCCTGCAGACCGGCGTCACCCTCTGATCGATGTGACCTCGGGCCCGGGCTAGCTCCGGGACCCAACCACCTCGTCACCGGGGGCGGGCACCCAACACGGGTGCCCGCCCCCGAGCGCGTGTGGACCTCCCTGTCGCGTCACCCTTTGCCACGAGGCCGCGACGCGCCACACTGTGGGCACCCACCGACATTGGAGTCGTATGAGCGAGACACCCACGGTGGCCGACAAGGCCGCCGCCCCACCGCCCTCGAGCGGGGGAACCTCCGGTGACAAGAAGCCGGCCCAGCCCCTGGCGTACCTGCTGACGCACCAGAGCGGTGTCGTCATCCTCGTCGCCCTCGTCATCGCACTGCTCGTCGGTGCGGCCCTGATCCGCTACCAGGGGGTGAGCCCCTGGTACGCCTACGAGACGATCATCCGTGAGGCCCTCCTCGTCGACGGCGGGCTGACCCGAACCCTGCAGAAGACGGCGCCGCTCGTGCTGACCGGCCTCGCCGTCGTGATCCCGCTGCGCGTGGGCCTGTTCAACATCGGTGGTCAGGGCCAGCTCATCTTCGGCGCCATGTTCGGCGCCTGGGTCGCCTACGCCGCTGGTGGCCTCGGGTTCCTCGGGGCCATGTGCGGCATGGTGGCCGGCATGGTCGCCGGTGCCTTCATCGGCTGGATCGCCGGTGTCCTCAAGGCCACCCGAGGGGTGCACGAGGTCATCACGACGATCATGCTCAACTACATCGCGGCCGGCGTGACCTGGTGGCTCGTCACCGGCCCCCTGCAGGCCGAGGGGTCCAAGACCAGCGGCATCCCGCAGACCGAGCTCATCCCCGACGCGGCCCGCGTCGGTGCCGTCGCCGGCATCCCCATCGGTTTCGTCATCGCCCTGGCCCTGGCCATCGCCTGCTGGTGGATGCTGTCGCGCACGACGCTCGGCTTCAAGCTCAACACCGTCGGCGCCAACAAGCACGCCGCCCGCTACGCCGGCATCAACATCAACCGGATCATCGCCCTGTCGATGGTCTTCGGTGGTGGCCTCGCCGGTCTCGCCGGCGCCCTCGAGGCGGCCGGTACTTTGCACCGGTTCGAGCCGGCCATCGGCGGCACCCTCGGGTTCGACGGCATCACCATCGCCCTGCTGGCCCGCGCCAACCCGCTCGCGACGATCCCCGCAGCGTTGCTCGTCGGCATCCTGCGCACCGGGGCCCCGGGCCTGCAGTTCGCGACGGGCATCGCCCCCGAGGTCGTCGACCTGCTGCTCGCGATCATCCTGCTCATGGTGTCCATCCCGGTGCTCGGCAAGTGGATCTTCCGCAGCCGCGCCGACAAGGTCACCGCCGCCTCGACGAGCTGGGGTAACTGACATGGGTGCCTGGATCGCCAAGAACCGCACGACCGTGATCGTGTCCGTCGCCGTCATCGTCGCGGCGTACGCCTTCTACTACCTGAAGAACGACATCGCCCCGAGCATGTACGTCTCGGCCTGGGGCTACGCCATCCCGCTCGTCCTCGCCGCCCTCGTCGGCGTCATCGGTGAACGCTCCGGTGTCGTCAACATCGGCATCGAGGGGCAGATGCTCGTCGCGGCCTTCGCCGGGTTCTTCGCCGCCGCCTACAGCGGCTCGCTGCTCGTGGGCGTGCTCGCCGGCATCGGCAGCGGCCTGATCCTCGGCGGGTTCCTCGCGTGGACCACCGTGAAGTGGCGGATGGACCAGATCATCGCGGGTGTCGTGCTCAACATCATCGCCACCGGCATCACCTCGTTCTACTACCAGCCGGGCCAGCTGCTGCCCGGGCTGATGCCGAAGTTCGACATCTGGCCGCTGTCGAAGATCCCGCTCATCGGTGAGGTCTTCTTCTCCGGCACGAGCATCTTCGCCACGCTCGCGATCCTCGCCGCGATCGGTGTGCACTTCGCGCTGTTCCACACCCGCTGGGGTCTGCGCACGCGCGCCGTCGGTGAGTACCCGTCGGCCGCCGACACCGCCGGCATCAACGTCGAGCGGCTGCGCCTGATCAACGTCACCCTCGCGGGCACGCTCGCCGGCTGTGCCGGGGTCTACCTGTCGATGGATGCCTCGTCGTCCTTCGAGCGGGGCATGGTCGCCGGCCGCGGGTTCCTCGCCCTGGCGATCATGATCATGGGCGCGTGGCGTCCGCTGCGGGCGCTGGCGATGGCGATCTTCTTCGGCTTCATCAACGCCGTGGCCTCGCAGCTCCAGGCCGGTGGCAGCATCGACATCCCGCCGCAGCTCACGGGCACCCTGCCCTTCGTCGTGACGATCATCGTCCTGGCCATCGCCGCCGGGCGGGTTCGGGCACCGGGAGCCGTCGGACAGCCGTACGTCAAGGGAGACCAGTGATGAGCACCCCCGAGAACACCCCCGCACCGGTCCCCGCCGACACCGCGCCCGAGCACCTCGAGGCCATCGTCACCTCGGATGCCGTCCTCGAGCTCCCGCCGGAGAAGTCGGGTTTCGGGGAGGGCAACGTCGGAGAGGTGCTGCTCGACCTCGCCGGGCTGACCAAGAGCTTCGGCTCGGTGCGGGCCAACCGCGACATCACGATGCACGTGCGGCGCGGCGAGATCGTCGCACTGCTCGGTGAGAACGGGGCCGGCAAGTCCACCCTGGTCAACCAGATCTTCGGCCTCATCACCCCGGACTCGGGGACGGTGACGGTCAAGGGCGACTCCACCCCCATCAAGGACCCGCGCGACGCCATCGCCCGCGGCATCGGCATGGTGCACCAGCACTTCCAGCTCGTGCCCGTCATGACGGTGGCCGAGAACATGATCCTCGGACACGAGCCGACGCGAGGCGGAGCGATGCTCGACCTCGAGAGCGCCCGCGAGATGGTGCGGACCCTGTCGGCCAAGCACGGCCTGCCGGTCGACCCCGACGCCGAGGTCGAGGACCTCCCCGTCGGCACCCAGCAGCGGGTCGAGATCCTCAAGGCGCTCTCGCGCAGCGTCGACCTGCTGATCCTCGACGAGCCGACCGCGGTGCTCACGCCGCAGGAGACCGACGAGCTGCTCGGCGTCATGAAGGAGCTCGCAGCCTCCGGCACGTCCATCGTGTTCATCACGCACAAGCTGCGCGAGGTGCTCGCGGTGGCCGACCGCGTCTACGTGCTGCGCCAGGGCGCGGTCGTCGGCGAGGTCGCCACCAAGGACACCGACGCCCGTGGGCTCGCGACGATGATGGTCGGCCGCGAGGTCGTGCTGTCGATCGACAAGGCCGACGCCGCACCGACCGACACCGTCCTCACGATCACCGACCTGCACGTGCTCGACGACCGTGAACTCGGTGCCGTCAACGGGTTCACGCTGTCGGTGCGGGCCGGTGAGATCGTCGGTGTGGCCGGCGTCGAGGGCAACGGCCAGCGCGAGCTCGTCGAGGCCCTGGCCGGGATGCGCAAGGTCGTGTCGGGGCAGATGACCCTCGGTGACCTCGACCTCACGAAAGCCAACCCGCACCAGACCCACCACGCCGGGGTCGGGCACATCCCCGAGGACCGCGAGAAGCACGGCCTCGTCGCCTCGTACTCCATCGCCGACAACCTCGTGCTCAACGAGTTCGACCAGGCGCCCTACTCCAAGAGCGGAGTGCGCCAGTTCGACGCCATCAAGGAGCACGCGGAGGCGGTGCGCACCGAGTTCGACATCCGCTCCTCCGGGGTGCACCAGAGTTCCGGGTCGCTCTCCGGTGGCAACAAGCAGAAGGTCGTCGTGGCCCGCGAGATGTCGTTCAAGCCGCGCCTGCTCATGGCGGCCCAGCCCACGCGCGGCGTCGACGTCGGATCGATCGAGTTCATCCACCGGCGCATCGTCGACGCCCGTGACGCCGGCGCCGCGGTGCTGCTCGTCTCGGCCGAGCTCGACGAGATCCTGTCGCTCTCCGACCGGATCGCGGTCGTGCACGGCGGCAAGGTCGTGGCCGAACTGCCCGCGCGCGGGGCTGACCGCACCGAGATCGGTCGCCTGATGGCCGGAGACCACTGACCGAAATTCCGCACTCTCCTGACGAGAAGCCGCCCGGCCCGCCCTCACGGCGAGTCGGGCGGCTTTCTCGTAGGGAGGATCGTGCGCGGGAGGTCACGCGCCGAGCAGCGCCAGCGGACCCACGTGCGCCCCGGCATCCACCCTCCCGCAGGAGCCAGGTGGGGAAAACGGTCACCTACGGTTTCGTAAGTTACGTTCCCGTAGGTTACGCTTGCGTAATGAGCGCTCCCACCGTCGACCGACCGGCCACGCCAGCCGGGATGCCGCGTGCCCGCCTCGGCGCCCACACCCCCGGCCCGCTGGGTGGCGTGGTCCGCAGTGCGCGCCGCGTCGTCGAGGCCCTGGCCACCCCCCTCGTGCCCGGTGACTACCTCGACCTCGTCGACCCGCTGCGCGCCGGCGCCGACCTGCGCGGCCGGATCATCGACATCCGCCACGAGACCGCGGATGCCGTGACGATCGTCATCCGCCCCGGACGCGGCTGGCTCGGGCACGTCCCCGGCCAGTACATCCGGATCGGCATCGACATCGACGGGGTGCGCCAGTGGCGGGCGTACAGCCTGACCCACCGCGCCGACGGCTCCTCCGCGGCCGGCATCCCCGCGGGGTGCATCGCCATCACGACCAAGGCGATCCCCGACGGTGTCGTCTCCACGCACCTCGTGCGCCGGGCCCGCCCCGGCACCCTGGTCATGCTCG
>NZ_DAORSO010000051.1:0-17756 GCF_035443565.1 Ornithinibacter sp.
GGACTCATAATCCGTCGGTCGTCGGTTCAAGCCCGACACGCCCCACCACGTTTCCTCAATGGCGTGGCCTGGTTGTCCTGGTTCGCGCTTCGACGTGCTCACCGCGACCGCCTCGCGTCATCTCCCGTCCACGGGATCGTCCTGCTCTCCGTCACGATGCTCGAGATCGAGCACCGTCACCGTCTTCGGGACGTGCAAGGGACGATCGGACGTCCGCAGGACGAGCGCAGGGATGCCCGGATGCTGCTCCAGACGCTTCAACAGGTCGGAGACCTCGAGGTTCGCGTACCGGTCGTGGGAGTCGCGGACCTCGGTTCGCTTGCCGAAGAGTGCGTCGGCCTCGTCGAGGAGCAGCACCGCTCCGCTGCGTTCGGCCGCGTCGAACACGGCATTCAGGTTCTTCTCGGTCTCGCCGATCCACTTCGAGACCACCTGCGCGAGGTCGATCGTCTGCAGATCCTCGCCGAGTCCCGCCGCCCGCAGGTGCGCCCTCGAAGACGTCCGGGACCCACCGACGGTCACGATCACGCGGGCACCATCCCCGACATCCAGCACCTCACGGAGCCTGGTGGCGAACGCCGCGGGATCGTTGTGCGGCCCCATCGGGCTGACGGTGAACCCACCGTGGTCCCCCGGAAACACGACGGGCTCCACCCCGAGCTCCCTGGCCAGTGCTTCTCCGCCGCGGCGGGCGAGAGTGCCCTCCCCCTCGGCACCGATCGCGGGAACGATGCGCACCGTCGATGCTCGCAGTGCATCGAGGTCGGGCAGGAAGGGCGGGATGGCCAGGTTGCGGCTGAGCAGCGGGTCGTCGCGCGAGCCGTCGTCCTCGGTGGGGAGACCGAACATGGCGGGGTCCGGCGCCGGCCGATCGAGGTAGTCGTCGGGGAGCGGGCCCGTGTGCATGACGAGCGCGATGAACTTCGCCAGTGCCGGGCCGTGCCCGTCACGCTGGTAGGTCGCGAGGATGTCGTCGGTGACTCGGGCAGCCATGGCCGAGTCCTCGAGGATCGTGGACAGCGGAGGTTCGTGCGCGACCAGCGTGCGGACGTCACCGGGGAAGGCGACCACCCAGTGCAGGGCGAAGGCGGCTCCGCCACTGGACCCGAACACGTCGACCGGGCCCAGGCCGCTGGCCTCGACGACCCGGTGCATGTCCTCACCGTGGAGCTCGCCGGTGACGGTGCCGTCCGCGGCCAGCGTGCTGCGCTCGGCGCCGCGGGGGTCATAGGTGATGACCGCGCGGTCGGTGAAGTGGCCCACGAGGTTTTCGAAGCCGGATGCCGCCATCGGCGAACCGACGATGAACAGCGGACGGTGCCCGCTCGGCGCCGCTGGCTGATGGATGTCGTAGGTCAGGACCGCTCCGGGAACCTGGAGTGTGTGAGTGCTGACGTCGGTCATCAGGAACGTCCTTCCACGGTGCTCGACCCCGGCCGGGTGAGGGAGTCAAGGTAGCGACAAGTCCGTGCGCGGTCCACCGTCTGTGCCTCTTCCCGGGGGGCTGACGAGCAGTTCGACGTGTGATCTGCGTTGGGTCGTGCGTGCCGGCCCTCGGGACGGGAGGACAATGGAGCCATGACCGGACTCCGATCGATGGGTGCCGTCGACGCCATCTGGCTCGCCATGGACAGCCCGGACAACCTCATGGTGATCGACTCGGTGATGATGCTCGAGGGACCGGTCGACTGGGAGCGCCTGGCGTCCGTCGTCCAGCGTCGGCTGGTCGACCGGTACCCGGTGTTCACGCAGCGGGTCGTCGAGGCGTCGACGCCCCTCGGGATGCCCCACTGGGAGAACGTGGAGGACTTCGCCCTCGCTGCGCACCTGCACCACGTCGAGCTGCCCGCACCCGCCGACGACGCCGCCGTGCAGGCGTTCATCGAGGCGAGGATGGCCGAGCCGCTGCCTCGCGACCGGCCCCTGTGGGACTTCTACCTCGTCGACGGGCACGAGGACGGTGCCGTCGTCGTGGCCCGCTTCCACCACGCGCTGGCCGACGGCATCGCCCTGGCCCAGGTGCTGCTGTCCCTCACCGACGAGACCGAGACCGGGGACCTCGAGGATGCCGGGCAGTCACCACCGGTCGCGGCCTCGCCGCCGCGCCACGCGGGTGGGCTGCTCGACCTACCCGGCCGTCTGACGCGCGACGTCGCCTCGGGGGTGCGCTCGGCCTTGCACCTGTTCGGCGAGATCCCCGCGGCCCTCAACCCGGCACACGCCATCGAGGCCATGACGGTCGCGCGACAGACCGCGCAGATCGCCGACAAGCTCCTCCTCTCGCACGAGCCGCAGTCCCCCGTCAGCGGCGACCCGGGCATCGCCAAGCGGGCGGTCTGGTCGCGGCCGCGGTCCCTCGTGGACGTCAAGCTCGTCGGTCGGGCGACCGGGGCCACCGTCAACGACATCCTCATCGGCGCGGTGTCCGGGGCCATCGCCACCTACGTGGACACGCACGGCGGCGACCCCGAAGACCTCACGACGATGGTTCCGGTCAACCTGCGCGACCTGCGCGAGCCCCTGCCCCGTGAGCTGGGCAACAAGTTCGCCCTCGTGATGCTCCCGCTGCCCACGGGCCGGCTGGCACCCCTCCAACGGCTGGCCGAGGCCAAGTCGCGGATGGACACGATCAAGCACTCGCCCGAGGCCGTGCTCACCTTCGGCCTGATCAACGCCATCGGCCGCACGAACACCGAGATCGCCAAGCAGGCCATCGACTTCTTCGCCGCCAAGGCCATCGGCGTCACGACCAACGTCGCCGGCCCGATGACCGGGCGCTACCTCGCCGGGACCCGCATCACGAGCATCCTCGGGTGGGTACCCGGCTCGGGCCGGCACACCCTGGGCGTGTGCATCTTCAGCTACGACGGCGTCGTGCGGGTCGGCTTCAAGGCGGATGCCGGTGTCGTCACCGAACCCTCCGGCCTGGTCGACGCGTTCGACGAGGAGATGGACACCCTCGTCCGACTCGCCGCCGCCGTCTGACGGTCCCGAAACCACCAGGAGGTCGCCATGCCCACCGACACCGCCAGCGCCACGGTCGTCGTCGATGCACCGCTCGAGGAGGTGCTCGCGACGATCCGTGACGTGGACGGCATCCCCGGGTGGGTGAGCGACATCATCGAGGCGGAGGTCCTGACGACCACCGAGGACGGGATGCCGCTCACCGCCCGGTTCGCGGCCTCCACCCCCGTGGGCACCGACCGCTACACCCTCGCCTACGAGCACTCCCCCGACGGCCTCAGCTGGCACCTCGTGGAGGGTCGCCTGCAGACCGCCCAGGACGCGACCTACACCCTCGTCCCGGTCGACGACGCGCACACCGAGGTCACCTTCACCCTGACCATCAGCCACCCGCTGCCCCTTCCGGGGTTCATCAGGAGCCGGACCATCAAGGGCCTCGTGGCGAACAACACCGGTGGCCTGAAGCAGCACCTCGCGCCCTGAGCCGGTCAGTCGGCGTCAAGCACCTCGCGGAGCTTGGCGGCGAAGGCCGCGGGGTCGTTGTTCGGCCCCATCGGGCTCACCGTGAACCCGCCGTGCGGTCGCCGAAGTGCGCGACCAACTGCTCGAACCCGGATGCCGCCATCGGCGACCCGAGGACGAACAGCGGGCGCTGCCCCCTCACGGCATCCGGACGACGGATGTCGTAGGTGGGCAGCGCCCCAGGAACGCGCACGGTTCGTGTCCCGATGGTGCTCATGGCTGCCCCCTACGGTGGTGCGTGACCACCTGGGCCCCGCACCACCGTAGGGGAACCGACCGACACCTCAACCCTTGACGCAGAGCAGCGTCGTGAGCCGGGCAACCACCTCGACGAGGTCGGACTGTGCTGCGATGACACCCTCGAGGTCCTTGTAGGCCCCTGGGATCTCATCGAGCACACCGGCGTCCTTGCGGCACTCGACACCGAGGGTCTGCGCGTCGAGGTCCTCGAGCGTGAAGTGCCGCTTGGCCGCGGTGCGCGACATCCGGCGCCCGGCACCGTGGCTGGCCGAGCAGAAGGATGCCGTGTTGCCGAGTCCGCGCACGACGTACGACCCGGTGCCCATCGACCCCGGGATCAGGCCCAGCGACCCGGCCCCGGCGAAGATCGCACCCTTGCGGGTCACGACGAGGTCGACACCGTCGTACGTCTCCTGCGAGACGTAGTTGTGGTGGCAGCGCACGGCATCCGCGAAGGTGACGTGCGGGAACGTCTCACTGACGACGCGCCGCAGGGTCACCATCATCGCCTCGCGGTTGAGCATCGCGTACTCCTGCGCCCAGTACAGGTCGCGCAGGTAGGCAGCCATCTCGGGGGTCCCGTCGAGGAAGACCGCGAGGTCACGGTCCGGCAGGCCGAGGTTGTGCTCCATGCCCTTGGCGGTGTTGATGTGCCGCTCGGCGATCTCCTTGCCGATGTTGCGCGACCCCGAGTGCAGCATGAGCCACACGGCGCCGTGGTCGTCAGCGGTGAGCTCGACGAAGTGGTTGCCCCCGCCCAGGGTGCCGACCTGAGCGGCGGCACGACCCTCGCGGTCTGCGACCCCCGCGTGGAGACCACCGAACCGAGCGAACAGACCGCCGAACGTCCGCGACAGGGCGCGGTCGGTGGACAGCACCGGTGCGCTGCCGTCGTGCGCGGTGAACCCCGTGGGGATCACCGCCTCGATGGCGGACCGCAGCGGCCCGAGGTCGTCGGGCAGGTCCTCGACGGTGAGCGACGTCTTCACCGCGTGCATGCCGCAGCCGATGTCGACGCCGACCGCGGCCGGGCTCACTGCCTGACGCATGGCGACGACCGAGCCGACGGTCGCCCCCTTGCCGAGGTGCACGTCGGGCATGACGCGAACACCGTGCACCCACGGCAGAGCCGCGATGTTGCGCAGCTGGTTCAGCGCAGCCGGCTCCACCTCGTGCTCGTGGGCCCACATCAGGGTGAGCGCGGTGGCGCCGCGAAGCTCGACGGGGAGCCCAGCGGCCGGGGACATCTCGGCGTCAGGGGCGATGTTCATCTCGTGAATCCTCTCGTCTTGGTCAATGTCTGATCGACGTCCTGGTCGATGTCTGGGTGGTGGTGATCGTGAAGGTGGAGCCCCCGGCGCGAGTCGAACGCGCGGCATCCCGATTCGTAGTCGGGCCCTCTTCCAGCTGAGGTACGGGGGCGCATCGCCGTCGAGACGACGAAGGGCCGCTCCGGTCACGGAGCGGCCCTTCGCTGCAACAGCGGTGGTGACTGGGGTCAGTCGTCACCTTGGAAGGGTCGCTTCGGACGGAAGCCTTGACGCGCGCCGGGTCGCAGCACGTCAGCGCCGAGCAGCGCGGCGCTGCCCTGCTGTCGGTACTGGTTCGCTGGCATGTCTGCGGTGTCCTTCAGGTGGTCGCGGGTGCGTCAGACGAGGATGGCGCATGGCAGCGTCGGGGCGCCACTGGTTTTCGGCTCAGCGAGGCATGGCAGGGCAAGCACGAGGTGCACAAGGGAAGAAATGCCTTGCGAACCTCGGGCTTCACCCATGGGGAGGAAAAGTCAGCGCGGGGGGTGGGTCAGCTGTCGAAGCCGATGCCGACGGCATCCATGGCCCGCAACCACAGGTTGCGCCGGCCGGTGCGGTCCTCGGCGGCCAGGCTCGCCCGGGTGGCCCGCACCCCGACGTACCGGAAGGGTTCGGGCGGGAAGGGCAGCGGCTTCTTGCGCACCATCTCCAGAGCCGTCACCTCGGTGTCCCGGCCGTCGACCAGGTCGAGCGCCACCTGCGCCCCGAAGCGGGTCGACGCGACGCCGAGCCCCGTGTAGCCCACGGCGTAGGCAAGCCGCCCACCCAGTGCCGTGCCGAACACCGGGGTGAACCGGGTCGTCGTGTCGATGACCCCGGCCCATCGGTGCGTGAAGCGCAGCCCCTGCAACTGGGGGAAGATCTCGAAGAAGTGCCGCGCGAGCAGGTCGTGCGACGACGACTGCTCCAGGCGCGGGTCGATCCGCCCCGGGAAGTGGTAGTTCGCGTCGTACCCACCGAAGAGCACCCGGTCATCCAGGGTGCGCCGGTAGTAGTGGAACTGGTTGCCCGCATCGGTGAGCCCTTCGCGCCCGTGCCAGCCCACGGCATCCAGCTGCGCCGGTGACAGCGGTTCGGTCATGAGCACGTGGTCGTAGACGGGAAGCGTGTAGTGCGCCAGTCGCTTCAGCGGGCCGCGGAAGGCCCCGGTGCCGAGCACGACCCGGTCGGCGCGCACGCTTCCCCACTCGGTGCGCACCGTGACGCCGGCGATGTCGGCGTCGAACCCGGTCACCGAGGTGTCCTCGTGCAGCCGGACCCCGAGCCGCTCGGCCGCGTCGGCCAGACCCCACACCAGCCGCGCCGGGTCGACCAGGCCCACCGTCGGGTCGAGGAAGCCCGACAGGTAGCGGGGCGAGTTGACGCGGGCGCGCGCCTCAGCGGCATCAAGGAGGGTGACCGGGATGCCGTGTGCCCGGTGGAGCTCGTAGCCCTCACGAACCGTGCCCACCTGGTGCTCTGTCAGGGCCATCGTGATCTCGCCGGGTACGTGGAAGTCGGCGTCGATGCCGTGCCGGGTGAGGCTGTCAGCCAGGTCGGTCATGTTCTGCGCCCCGAGGCGTTCGAGGGTCTCGATCTCCTCGGGCCAGCAGGCCAGCCCCTGCGCCAGGCCGTGGGTCAGCGAGGGCGAGACGAAACCGCCGTTTCGACCCGAGGCCGCCACGCCGAACCGGCCGCGCTCGAGCAGCACGACCTCGCGCGAGGGGTTGTCCTCCTTGGCCTGGACGGCAGCCCACAGGCCGGTGAAGCCGCCGCCGACGATGACCAGGTCGGCCCGGTGGCCCGAACCGGTGAGCGCTGCGCGCGGCGCCGGCCGCTCGGGTCGGTCGGTCCAGAAGACATCGGGAGTCGCATCGGCGAGGGAGGCACGCACGGCCGCCGGGTCGGTCGTCATGGCGCCATCATGCCGCGCCGGGGCGCCCGCGCCGCGACCCGTCATCCGGATGCCGTGCGACCATCTCCCGTATGCCGCCGCGCCTGCTCAGCCCCGACGTCACCACCGCCTCCCTCACCCACGAGGCGTTGCCGGCCGACGACGTGCTCCACGGGTCGCCGACCGCTGCCGTCCTGACGCTCGACGCACTCCCCACCTGCGAGGTCGGGCTGTGGGAGATGACGCGAGGTTCCGCTCGTGACACCGAGGTCGACGAGGTGTTCGTCGTGGTCTCGGGTCGCGGCACGGTGACCTTCGCGGACGGTGAGCGACTCGACCTCGCGCCGGGGGTCGCGGTGCGGTTGCGCGCCGGAGAACGCACCGAGTGGACGATCACCGAGACCCTGCGAAAGGTCTGGATCGCCTGAGCGCACGGCGTCGAAATTGCTTGACGCGTAAAGGTCTCGGTTCGGTAGCGATTGGGCTGATCGTCCGAATCTCGGCTGTGACCACGCGCACACCCGCGCATCAGTCGCAAGGTTCTCTGCATGACAGAGCCACAGGTCGTCCGCGACAGCGCCCCGAAGCAGCCCCTCGTCGTCATGGAGGGTGTCAACAAACACTTCGGAGCGCTCCACGTCCTCAAGGACATCAACCTCACCGTCGGCAAGGGCGAGGTCGTCATCCTCATCGGCCCCTCCGGGTCGGGGAAGTCGACGCTGTGCCGCACGATCAACCGGCTCGAGACCTACGAGTCCGGCTCGATCACCATCGACGGCAAGAAGCTGCCCGAGGAGGGCAAGGCGCTTGCCGACCTGCGCGCCGACGTCGGCATGGTGTTCCAGTCCTTCAACCTCTTCGCGCACAAGACGATCCTCGAGAACGTCACGCTCGGGCCGATCAAGGTCCGCAAGATGAACAAGGCTGACGCCGACAAGCGGGCCATGGAGCTTCTCGAGCGGGTCGGCATCGCCCACCAGGCGGGGAAGTATCCCGCCCAGCTCTCGGGTGGTCAGCAGCAGCGTGTCGCCATCGCGCGCTCCCTGGCGATGGACCCCAAGGTCATGCTCTTCGACGAGCCCACCTCCGCCCTTGACCCCGAGATGATCAACGAGGTCCTCGACGTCATGGTCGAGCTCGCCAACAGCGGCATGACCATGGTCGTCGTGACGCACGAGATGGGCTTCGCGCGCAAGGTCGCCGACCGGGTCGTCTTCCTCGCGGACGGCCAGATCGTCGAGATGGCCACGCCCGAGGAGTTCTTCACCAACCCCAAGAGCGAGCGCGCCAAGGACTTCCTCGGCAAGATCCTCACCCACTGACCTTCCTCCAGCACCACCGTTTCAGTCCCCAACAAGTAAGGAATCACCCCATGACGACACGACGGATCAGCATGGTCGCCGCGGCGGCCGTCCTGGCCCTGGGCCTCAGCGCCTGCGGCTCGGACGACGGCGGCTCGGACGGCGGGGCCGACGGCGGTTCCGGTCTGAAGATCGGCATCAAGTTCGACCAGCCCGGACTCGGCCTGAAGGTCGGCGACCAGTACACCGGTCTCGACGTCGACGTCGCCAAGTACGTCGCCAAGGAGCTCGGCACCGCCGAGGGCGACATCACCTTCGTCCAGTCCCCGAGTGCGCAGCGCGAGACGCTCATCTCCAGCGGCCAGGTCGACCTGATCTTCGCGACCTACTCCATCACCGACGCCCGCAAGGAGAAGATCTCCTTCGGTGGTCCGTACTTCATCGCCGGTCAGGACCTGCTGGTTCGCGCCGATGACACCTCCATCACCGGCCCGGACACCCTCGACGGCAAGAAGCTGTGCTCGGTGACCGGCTCGACCTCGGCCCAGAAGGTCAAGGACAAGGTCGCCGGGGTCAACCTGGTCGAGTTCGGCACCTACTCCGAGTGCCTGGCGGCGCTGCTCGGCGGTGGCGTTGACGCGCTCACCACCGACGACACCATCCTCGCCGGCTACGCCGCGCAGGAAGCCAACAAGGGCAAGCTCAAGGTCGTCGGCGCCCCGTTCTCCGAGGAGCGCTACGGCGTCGGCCTCAAGAAGGGCGACGTCGCCCTGTGCGAGAAGGTCAACGCGGCCCTGAAGAAGATGGTCGAGGACGGCTCGTGGCAGAAGGCCGTGGACGCCAACCTCGGCCCGGCCGGGTACAAGGCGCCTGCGGGCAACCCCCCCACCCCCGACGCCTGCTCCTGATCGACTCGTCGGACGTGTGCCGCCCGCTTCCCCGGGAGCGGGCGGCACACCCCGTCGCACCATGAAAGGTGAGTGATGCTCGAGACTCTCAGCAACTACGACGTGGCAGCCGCCGTCTGGGTGACCATCCAACTGTCAGTGCTGTCCGCGATCGGAGCGCTGATCATCGGCACCATCGTGGCCGTGCTGCGCGTGTCGCCCGTGGCCGTGCTCCGCGGGATCGGCACCAGCTACGTCAACATCTTCCGCAACACACCACTCACGGTGCTGCTCACCCTGTGTGTGCTCGGGCTCTCACTCCTCGTGGGGCTGCAACTCTCCCAGGACCTCTCCAAGGACGCCTTCCGCTGGGCTGTCGTCGGCCTCTCCGCGTACCACGCCGCATTCGTCTGTGAGGCGATCCGCAGCGGCGTCAACACGGTGCCGGCCGGTCAGGCCGAGGCGGCCCGCTCCATCGGGTTGACCTTCACCCAGTCGCTGCGAGAGGTCCTCCTGCCGCAGGCCTTCCGGGGGTCCATCGCCCCGCTGGGGTCGGTGCTCATCGCCCTCATCAAGAACACCACGGTCGCGGCCGTCGTCGGTGTCGCTGACACGGCCAAGCTGCTCGCGACCATCACCGAGAACGAGGGTGCCCAGCTGGGGGTCTTCTTCGTCATCGCCATGATCTTCGTCGTCCTGACCCTGCCCATCGGGGTGCTGGCGACCAGCCTCAGCCAGCGCCTGGCGGTGAGGCGATGAGCACGCAGAACGTCCTGTTCGACGCCCCGGGCCCGAAGGCCCGCCAACGGCACGCCATCCTCACCGGCGTGGGTGTGCTGCTCGCCGGCGCCGTCCTCTACGTGATCCTGGGACGCCTCGCCGACGCGGGTCAGCTCGACGCTGCCAAGTGGAAGCCGTTCGTCACCGATTCGTCGTTGTGGGTCGACTACCTGATCCCCGGGCTCATCGGCACCCTGAAGGCAGCCATCCTGTCGGTCATCTTCGCCGGCATCTTCGGCCTGATCTTCGGCATGGGCCGCCTCTCGCACATCAAGGCCATCCGCTACGTCAGTGGTGCGGTCGTCGAGTTCTTCCGCTCGGTGCCCGTGCTGATGATGATGATCTTCCTGTACTTCGGCTACTTCGCGACGAGCACGATCGTGCCGAGCAGCCAGGGCCCGCTGGCCGCGGTGGTCCTCGCCCTGACGCTGTACAACGGCTCGGTCATCGCCGAGCTCGTGCGCTCCGGCGTGCACTCGCTGCCCAAGGGGCAGTCGGAGGCGGGCCTGTCGATCGGGCTCACCCCGTCGCAGACCCTGCGCACGATCCAGCTGCCGCAGGCGCTGACGGCGATGCTGCCGGCCCTGATCAGCCAGTTCGTCGTCGTGCTGAAGGACTCCGCCCTCGGCACCGCCATCACGTACCAGGAGCTGCTGACGTGGTCGAAGACCGCTGGCTCCGCGTACGCCAACACGGTGCCGGCCCTGATCGTGTGTGCTGCCCTGTTCATCGCGATCAACTACGGCCTGACCCGTGTGGCCACCTGGGTGGAACGCCGGCTCAACCGCCGCGGCACCACCGCGGGGCCCGTCACCACAGTGGCGCCCACGATGATCCAGGGGCAGGGCGAGCCCGGCGGGCCGGCCGCCCACGGCAGCCGCATCATCGGCGCCGGGATCGAGTCGGCGGAGGAAGCGGCATCCGACTTCGTCCAGTCCGCACGCGAGCGTCGCAAGGGCCACGGCGACGACACCTGAGCCCGACCATGCAGAACGGCCCCACTCCGCCAAGGAGTGGGGCCGTTCGCGTGCTCCCCCGGTTGGACTCGAACCAACAACCTGCCGATTAACAGTCGGCTGCTCTGCCAATTGAGCTACAGGGGAAAGGCCACCACGGGATCGCCGCGGTAGCGCTCGCACACCCTAGCAAAGGTCATGAGCAGCGACGAAAACGGCCCGAAATCAGTCGAGTCCGACCTGCTCGCGCACTCTTCGCAGCCCGTCGGAGACCTGCTCGGCCACACCGGGATCCGCGCTGCGCACACCCGGGCCGAGGACCGCCTGACTGAGCAGCGCACCGGTGGCGAGGTCCTTGCGGACCACGACCTTGGCGGTCCGCCGGCCCCCGAGATCGAGGGTCTCGGCGAGCACGACCGAGGCCTGGACGCGCTCTCGCAGGGTCTCGGGGAACATCCCGAGCTCGGTGAGCTGGAAACGCGTCGGTCGTTGCCCGTCGACCCAGGTGATCTTGAGGATGCCGTCCTCACCACCCCACGACCCGGCGTCGACCAGGTGCCACGGACGCGACAGCGTCACCCGCGCGCCTTCGGGGTCCGGCGCCACGGCATACAGCCGGTGGCGCCCGGCTACCACGGTGGCTCCGGTGCCCACGTCATGGGCCCAGGCCAGCAGCTTCTCGCCACCTGCGGGGTCGATGGCCTCGGCGGCCTCGGCGGGCACCGCGGGACGGCGCAGGCCGCTCCACTCGAGCCTCATGACGTGTTCGCCTCTCGCAGGGCGACGCGGTCGAGTTCGAGACGGTGCAAGGCCATGGAGCGCTCCTGGAGATCAGCGGGATCAGCATCTGGGTCGTTCTGCAGTCGGCGCACCGACGCCATGGCGTCGGCGATGCGACGGCCGAGGTGGGCGTCTCTGACACCGGCGACGAGCGAGTTGAGGTAGCGCTGCGGCGGCAGCCCCGTCGACGGGTCGAACTTCGTGGGCAGCGGAGCCACCGACAACTGCGCGACGAAGCCACGCACCCCCAGGGCGCAGGTATCGGTCACGGCGGTCACCCACGCCATCGTCGACGCTCGGCGGGCAGCGTGGCCGGCGATGCGGATGCCGTCGAACACCGCCCGGTGGACCGGGGCGGTGAACGCGTCGGGGACGAGCACATCGATGTCGGCGTCGGTGAACTGCTGGGGGTACTGGATGAGGGCCTGGAGCAGCTGCCGTTCGGTGAGGACCACCGGATCGCGCAGGTCGGGGGCCGGGAGCTGCGCGAGCTCGAACGGACCGGGCTCGAGGACCTCGTCGGTGCTGGCCGGTCGGGGCTGCCGGTCGGCGCTGTCGTCGTGCTTGAGCCGGCCCGCCTTCTTGACCTCGGCCGCCAGCTGTTCGACCTCGATGCCGAGCCAGCCGGACACCGTGCGGGTGTACTCGGGCCGCAGGCTGGTGTCGCGGATGGACCCGACGATCGGGGCCACTGCCTTCATCGCCTGAACACGACCCTCGGCGGTCTCGAGGTCGAAGCGGCGAATCGTCGTGCGGACGGCGAACTCGAACATCGGAACGGCGTCATCGACGAGAGCGCGCACCGACGCGTCACCCTTGGCCAGACGAAGCTCACACGGGTCCATGCCGTCCGGTGCCACGGCGACGAACGACTGCGCGGCCCACCGCTGGTCCTCCGCGAAGGCCCGCATGGCCGCCTTCTGACCAGCGGCATCCCCGTCGAAGGTGAACACCACGCGAGCCTGTGGGCCGTCGGTCTCGTCGCGCATGATGCGGCGAAGGATCTTGATGTGGTCGATGCCGAACGACGTCCCGCACGTGGCGACCGCGCCCTCGACGCCGGACAGGTGCGCCGCCATGACGTCGGTGTAGCCCTCGACCACCACGGCGAGGCGCTGAGTGGAGATCGCCTTCTTGGCGGCATCCAGGCCGTAGAGCACCTGGGACTTCTTGTAGATCGGCGTCTCGGACGTGTTCAGGTACTTGGCCGCGATGCGGTCGTCGTCGAGGACGCGCCGGGCGCCGAAGCCCACGGTGTCGCCGGTGGTGTCCCTGATCGGCCAGACCAGCCGCCCCCGAAAGCGGTCGTAGAGCCCGCGACTGCCGCGGCCGGTCAGGCCACCGGTGACGATCTCGTCCTCGGTGAAGCCGCGCCCGCGAAGGTGACGCGTGAGCGCCTCACCGCTGCGCGGGGCGAACCCGATGCCGAAGCGCTCCGCGGACGCGCCATCGAAGCCGCGCTCGCGCAGGAAGTCACGACCGGGTCGGGCCTCCGGGGTGGTGCGGTCCTGGAGGACCTCGGCGTAGAACTCCTGGGCGACCCGGTGCGCCTCGATCAACCGCGAGCGCTTGCCGAGCGAGACCCCACCGTCGCGGGGGCCGCCGCCCTCCTCGTAGCGCAGCTCGAAGCCGATCTTGCTGGCGAGCCGTTCGATGGACTCGGTGAAGGTGAGGTGCTCGACCTTCTGGACGAAGGAGATGACGTCACCGCCCTCACCGCACCCGAAGCAGTGGTAGCTACCGACCGCGGGTCGAACCGTGAAACTCGGTGACTTCTCGTCGTGGAAGGGGCACAACCCCTTCAGCGAGCCGACCCCGGCAGGACGCAGCGTCACGTGGTCCCGGATGACGTCCTCGATGGACGTGCGCTCCTTGACCGCCGCGATGTCTTCTGCCCTGATCCGACCCGCCACGAACCATCCTTTCCGGTGTGCCGTGAGTCTAGGTCGTCACACCGACTCGTCAGATCACTTGCTGGCCTGGCGCTCGTCGGTGCGGAAGGTGCCGAAGCATGTGTTGGGAACAGTTCTACGGCGTGTCGCGACACCACCTGCGGTGCAGGGTGAGAGCCCGGACGTCGGTGAGGGAGGCAACCTGGTCGACGAGCACTCGCAGCGCCGCCCCCTCATCGGCCGCGGCCTCCCAGTCGCCACGCAGGTCCGGGTCCAGCCGGTGGGGATCGTGCTCGTAGGCCGCGACCAGACCCGCGATGACGTCCCGCTGGCGCGCGTAGAGGGCCACCCGTTCGGCAGCGTGCATGACGAAGTGTGCCGCTACGGCCTTGAGAACGGCGCACTCGGCCCGAGCAGCGCGGGGGACGACGAGCCGCCCGGTGTGCCGGGTCAGTGGCTGCGGGCCGTGCTCGGCCCGGGTGGCCTGCTCGACGGCGGTCACGAACCGTCCGATGAGGTGTGAGGTCATGTCCTTCAGGGCTGCCAGGGCCGGGCGCGACCCGTCGTACGCAGACGGCACGGCGCCGGTGGCGAGGAGGCGTTCCAGGGCCGCACCGAGTTCGTCCGGCGACAGGTCGGGCTCGTAGATCTCCCCCGCGACGGCCAGCACCGCGTCGACGTCACTGGGGTCGCGCAGCCTCTGTGGGTCCAGCCACCCGGAGGCGATGGCGTCCTCCACGTCGTGCACGGAGTACGCCACGTCGTCGGACCAGTCCATCACCTCGGCCTCGGCGGACCGGCGACCGGGCTGCACACCCTCGCGGAACCACTCGAAGACGTCCAGGTCGTCGTCGTAGACCCCGAACTTGACGGTGGGCCTCGGGCCGGCACCCCGCCGCCACGGGTACTTCGTCGTGGCGTCGAGGCTGGCCCGCGTGAGGTTCAGCCCCGCCGAGCGGCCGTCGGGCCGGGTGCGTTTGGCTTCGAGCCGCGTGAGCAGCCGCAGGGTCTGCGCGTTGCCCTCGAAACCGCCGATCCCGGCCGCCACGGCATCCAACGCCGTTTCGCCGTTGTGCCCGAACGGGGGGTGCCCGAGGTCGTGGGCCAGGCACGCGGTGTCGACGACGTCGGCGTTGCAGCCGAGAGCGGCGCCGAACTCGCGGCCGATCTGGGCGACCTCGAGCGAGTGCGTCAACCTGTTGCGGACGAAGTCGTCGCTGCCGGGGGTGACCACCTGGGTCTTCGCCGACAGCCGACGCAGGCTGGCGGAGTGCAGGAGTCGGGCCCGGTCGCGGGCGAAGTCATCGCGGTCCGCACGCTTGAAGGCCGGGTCCTCGGCGACCCAACGCTCCCGGTCGCGGCCGGTGTACGTCACGACGTGGAGCCTACGGCGGCTGGAGTCACTCAGCGGGGTGGGCGCTGTCGCCACCCTCACCTGCTGCGGCTGCTGCTCCGGCTGCGGCGGCCCTCGCGACCCAGGACGGTGTTGTGCCATAGCGCTGCATCTTGATCATCTGCCCAGCGGCGCAGTCGGCGACCAGCTGGGTCATCCGCGAGTCGCGGGTCTTCTCCTGCTTGGCGGTCATGACCCAGTTGACGGCGAGCTTGCGGTAGCTGTTGGTGGCAGCGCCCCAAAAGGCGTTGGCCACCACGTCGGCCTCGAGCATGGCTGCATAGGCGGGGGTCAGGTCGAGCTCGCGTGTCTCGTAGGCGTAGACGCCGGAACGGTCCTCGCGGCGAAGGGCGAAGGCGGCCAGCCCTGCCGGTTGCATCCGGCCTGCCTCGGTGAGCTCGGCCACCGCGGCGATGTTGATGGCCGACCAGTTGCTGCCCTTCTTGCGCGGCGTCCAGCGCTGGCGACGGGTGTGCTCGTCGATGCCCTGCGCCATGCTGTCGATCCACCCCCAGCACAGCGCCTCGCGCACCGCCTCGGCCCACTGGAGCCCGGCATCCGGGTGGTGCTTGCGGTAGAACCCCATCCACAGCTCGGTGTCGGTGGCGTGGTGCCTCTCCAGCCACCGACCGAACTCGGCGGCGTCGGCGAAGAACAGTGCCGGCCGCTCGGGTGTGCCTCCCGGCGTCCCGATCTGATCAGTCATGCGCGCGACGATAGCGATGCCCCCTGACGGCCGGGCATGATGCCGCCTCATGCCCGGCCGGCGTGCACGAAAGTGGTGCCATGACCCCTCGCAGGGGTCCCCTTCGACGTCGACCCACCCTGCGCGAAGCGTCACTCGCCCCCGTCCCGCAGCCCGTCGGTCGCGCCTTCGGTCGACGGCGACGTACTCCCCCTCATGGCCCAGGCGCCCGTCAACCTCGACGACGACGTTCCACTCCTCGTACTCCACGTCCCGTCGCACCGCCCCGTCACGCACCTGCAGTTCACCCCGCGGCAACCCGTGAGGCTCTTCCACCCGCTTCACGTACGACACCTCCATGACGCTCTCCGCGCCCCGGCCGACCACGCCCAGGGCAACCCGGAGAATCACGCGGTGAGGATGCCGGGGGCACCCTTCCAGCGCGTGCGCGAGTTCGTCTGCGGTGGTCTTGCGCAGCTGCACCCATCGAGCAGCACGGTCTGCGTCGCGCTGGTGACGGGCAGCCCCTTCCTCGTCACCACCTCCACCACCGGACAAGCGCGGAAGCGGGTCCCGGTGAGCCGCCTGATCCTGCGACCCCTGGGAACCGCGATGGTGATCACGGGCGGCGGTTTGGCCGCCACCCCGTGCAGGTACTCCGCCGAACGCAGACTCAGCGCACACCCTTCTCCCCCGCGCAGGACCGCCGCGTGTGCCCGGCCGAGCCAGGACAGCTCCCCGGTCTGGGCCTGGTAGATGCCCCGTCCCAATCGCCGCCACCGCTTGGTGGACACCCGCCAGCCCAGCCCGCGTGCACGAAAGTGGTGCCATGACCCCACCTTCGTGCAGTGAGGCCTGGGTGCTGGCCTCCCGCCCGTGGGGGGTCAGCCGCCGGAGACGCTCAGCTCGGCCTGCGCCACCTGAGCGGCCTGGGCCTCGTCGAGCTCGCGCGAGCGCAGCCAGTTCTCCGGCAGGGCCACCACCCGCGGCGACCCGGCCCGACCCCGCTGGCCCTCGGCCGCATCCCCGGGCCAGGGGACGTCGAGGTCCATGGTGCCGATGAGGTCGTCGAGCGCCTGGAGGCTGTCGACGAGAGCCAACTGGTGGCGCACGGTCGACCCCGCCGGGAAGCCCTTGAGGTACCAGGCGATGTGCTTGCGGATGTCGCGGCAGGCCCGCTGCTCGTCGCCGTCGTAGAAGTCCACGAGGTACTCGGTGTGCCGCCGTAGGGTCGCCGTCACCTCGCGCAGGCCCGGGCGCACCCGGACCTGCGACCCGGCGAAGGCAGCCGCGAGATCGGCGAACAGCCACGGCCGCCCCAGGCAGCCACGGCCGACGACGACGCCGTCGCACCCGGTCTGGCGCACCATCTCGAGAGCGTCCTCGGCCGACCAGATGTCGCCGTTGCCGAGCACGGGGATCGAGGTCACGGCCTCCTTGAGCCGGGCGATGGCCGACCAGTCGGCCTGCCCCGAGTACGCCTGGGATGCCGTTCGCCCATGGAGAGCGACCGCCGCCACCCCTTCGGCCTCGGCGATCCGCCCGGCCTCGAGGTAGGTGATGTGCTCGGCGTCGATCCCGACCCTCATCTTCACGGTGACCGGCACCGAGTACGGCGACGCCTCACGCACGACGGCCGCGACGATCGACCTGAACAGCTCGGTCTTCCACGGCAGGGCCGCCCCGCCACCCTTGCGGGTGACCTTGGGCACCGGGCACCCGAAGTTGAGGTCGATGTGGTCGGCCCGGTCCTCGGTGACGAGCATGCGGGCAGCCAGCCCCGCGGTCACCGGGTCGACGGAGTACAGCTGCACCGACCGCGGGTGCTCCTGCGGGTCGTGGGAGATCAGCCGCATCGACTCCGTGCTGCGCTCGACGAGCGCACGGGAGGTGACCATCTCGCTGACGTACAGGCTGGTGGCACCCGACACGCCCCCGGCCGCCAGACCCACGCTGCCGGATTCGCGGCACAGGCGCCGGAAGGCCCGGTTGGTGATGCCCGCCATCGGTGCGAGCACCACCGGCGACTCGATGACGTGCCGCCCGATGTGCAACGGCGGCAGGACGGCGGTGGTGGCAGACATGGTGATCCCAGTGTGACCGAGGGTGCCCGGGCCACCCAAAATGCCGGTCAGATCGAACCGGGCACCGTCCTGGAGGCCGAGCCGGAGCG
>NZ_DAORSO010000052.1:0-10776 GCF_035443565.1 Ornithinibacter sp.
CAGCGGCGCTCACGCGGTCGGCACGATCTCGTAGGCCGGGTTGAAGATCGTCGGCACCCCGCGCACCTCGGCCACCCGGCCGCGCGCCCGCAGGAACGTGCCCGGCTCGATGCCGGCGATGCTGCGGCGACCGATCCACACGAGGTTGACCGACCCGTTGCCGTCCCACACCTCCGCGACGAGGGCGGGTACGCTGCGCCGCGGCGGCAGGGTCACGGTGCGCACGGTGCCGCACACACAGGCAGGATGCCGAGGAGCCAGGGCCGTGAGGTCGTCACCACCCGCCGTCTCGGACTGGGTGCGCAGGACATCGGCCTGGTGCTCGACCGAGGTCTTGCCCAGGTCCTCGAGCAGTTGGCGCAGGCCCATCACCGCACCTCGGTGATCTCAGGCCCTCGCGTGAAGGGGTCGAGGGAGGTGCGCTCGGCCTCGTCTTCGGCGTCAGCCTCAGCCTCGGCAGCCTCGGCGGCGCGCTCGGCCTCGCGCGGCAGGGCCAACGGGAGCAGCTCGCGCGGGGCCATCGGCTCGGTACCGCGCACGACGACGGCCGCGCGCAGGACCTCGAGCAGCGGGGCCGCCGCGTCGTCGTCGATGGCGGCCCGACCGGAGAGCACCCCGCGCAGGAACCAGCGCGGCCCGTCGACCCCGAGGAAGGTGGCGGGCGCGAAGACGGTGCGACCGTTCTCGCCGCGCGACGGCATCCGCGTGCGCAGCTCGGTGCCGAGCGGGCCGACGCGCTCCTCCGCGGTGCCGCCCTGCGCCTCGATCGCGGTCACGAGCTCGGCACGGATCTCGTCCCACAGGCCACCCGAGCGGGGCGCAGCGAACGCCTGCACCTGAAGCGCGGAGTCACCGATCACGGCCATCGCGGCGTTGACCTGCTGGGTGTTCTGGTCGACCTCGAGGCGCAGCTCCATGCCGGGAACGCCCTGCATCCAGAGTGCGCCGAGGTCGACCCGACCCCCGCGGCCGTCGACCTCGCTCGCGTCGAACGGGCCCTCGCTGCGGTCGAGCACCACGGATGCCGTGCGCGTCACCGCGTCGTCGCCCGCCGCGTCACCGTCGGCCTGCGTGCCGTCCGCGTCGGTGTCGACGGGGTCCTGGCCCTCCAGCGTCTCGACGCCGTCGACCTCGCCGGCACGACCTGCGGGGTCGGACTTCTTGGAACGCTTGAAGATGCTCACGGGGGTCGTCCTCGAATCTGGTCTGGAGTGCTGCGGGTCAGGCGGGCTGGTACGAGCCGAAGCCGCCCGTGGACCCGTGCCCAGTGTCCCCCCGGTCACTCTCCGGAAGCGAATCCGCGACCTCGAAGGTCGCGTGCACGTAGTGCTGCACGACGAGCTGGGCGATGCGGTCACCGACCTGCACCGTGAACGACTCGCGCGGGTCGAGGTTCACGAGGTTGACGTGCACCTCGCCGCGGTATCCCGAGTCGATGGTGCCTGGGGCATTGACCACGGTGACGCCGTGCCGGGCCGCGAGGCCCGAGCGCGGGTGCACCAGCCCGACCGTGCCCGGCGGGAGCGCCAGCGCGATGCCGGTGGGCACCAGCGCCCGCTCCCCCGGGGCCAACGTCACCTGCGCGACGCTCGTGAGGTCGGCACCGGCATCCCCCTGAGTGGCGTAGAGCGGCAGGCGGGCGTGCGGGTGCAGCCGGCGAACGGCGACGGTGCTCAGGCTGCGCACTCCCGGCACACGAGCACGCCACCCTTGTCGGTCGCGAGCTGGCTGCGGTGGTGCACGAGGAAGCACCGCGAGCAGGTGAACTCGTCAGCCTGGCGCGGCAGGACCCGCACCGAGAGCTCTTCGCCGGACAGGTCGGCACCGGGCAGTTCGAAGCCCTCGGCCTGCTCGGTCTCGTCGACGTCGACACTCGAGGCGCGCTTGTCGACGCGCCGGCTCTTCAACTCCTCGATGGAGTCCTCTGACAGCTCGTCGTCAGTCTTGCGCGGTGCGTCGTAGTCGGTTGCCATTGCCTGTCGTCCACCCTTCGTCGTGTCCCGGGACCCTCAGAACGCATCAGGTTCCGATTTTGTGCCCGGGCTGCGCCGTGCGCGGCGATTGTGCACCATCGACGGCACAAAAGCCATGTCGTCCCAGCGGGCAGGAAGAAACCGGCCTCAGTCCACCGAGCCGACGTGCCGGGCCGACAGCTCACGCACGAGCGGACCGAACTGCGCCGCCAGCCCCGGAGCGGCCCCCCACACGAGGTCGCGCGTGAGGACGTCACCGACCGGGCCGCCGAGCACGGCCCCGGCCTCACGGGCGACGAGCTCCCCGGCGGCGCGGTCCCACGGGTTGAGGGCGCTCTCGTAGTAGGCGTCGAGGCGGCCCGCGGCGAGGCCACACAGGTCGAGGGCGGCCCCGCCGTGGCGGCGGATGTCTCGCACCCGCGGCAGGAGGTCGACGAGCAGTTCGGCCTGTCGCCGGCGCAGGTCGGCGGCGTAGCCGAACCCCGTGCCGACGAGGGCGTGCGCGACGTCGGTGGCGGCCGTGGTGCGCAGGGTGCGCGTCCCGGCATCCGTCGTCAGTCGCGCTCCCCCGCCGAGGTGCGCATGGAAGAGCTCGCCCGACTCAGGGTTCAGCACCGCGCCCGCCACCGGCTGCCACGCACCGGCCACGGCAGGGTCCCCCACGACGACGGCGACGGACACGGCGTACGCCGGGATGCCGTAGAGGTAGTTGACGGTGCCGTCGATCGGGTCGATCACCCAGGTCAGCCCGCTGGTGCCGGTCGAGCCGCCCTCCTCCTCACCGAGGACGGCGTCGTCGGGGCGGGCCGCGGCGAGCAGCTCGATGATGAGCTCCTGGCTGCGCTGGTCCATGACGGTCACGGGATCGGTCGCGCTCGACTTCGACGACACGCCCAGGTCGACCGGCCGCTCGTCGACGACGAGTCGCCCGGCGGCCCGCGCGACCGTGCAGGCGATCTCCTCGAGCACGGCGGCGAGGCCGACTGACACATCGGATGCCGTCGCCGCGGGATGCGTGGTCATCAGTCGCTGCCGCACAGGGCCGGCTTCACGGCGCGCAGGTTGGGGCAGCAGCCCGGGGCGCACACCGAGGGACGCACGTCACCGGGCACCCACGTCTCGGGCAGGACGACCTCGCCGCGGGCCTGGGCCGCGCGCTCGAGCAGCAGGTCGACCAGACCCTCGACGAACAGGTCGTCGGTGCCCGGCGTCGCGACCCGCACGAACGGCATGCCGACCTTCTGCGCGGTCTCGGCCGCCTCGGTGTCGAGGTCGTGGACGACCTCCATGTGGTCGGAGACGAACCCGATCGGTGCGACGACGACCGCGCTGACCCCACCCTCGGCGGCGAGCTCCTCGATGCGGTCGTTGACGTCGGGCTCGAGCCACGGCTGGCCGGGGCGACCCGACCGGGAGCAGAAGACGAGCTCACCCTCGACGTCCAGGCCGAGCTCGGCGTTGACCTCGTCGGTGAGGCGGCGCCCCAGCCGCACGTGCTGGTCGACGTAGAGGTTGCCCTCGCCGTCGCCCGGGCCGGACGTGTCGTCCATGGCCGTCGGGATGGAGTGGGTGACGTAGAGGATGCGCGCGCTCGCCGGCTCGGGCAGCTCAGACAGGGCCGCGACGAGGGCCCGGCGCCACGCCCTCCCGACACCCGGGTGCCCGGAGTACGGGCGCACCTTGTCGATGACGAGGCCGTCGGCGGCCGGGCCGACCTCGTCGACCGCTGCCGCGAGGTCCTCGCGGTACTGACGGCACGAGGAGTAGCACGAGTAGGCGCTGGTCACCAGGGCGAGGACCCTGGACGCCCCCTGGTCCAAGGCTTCGTGGACCGCTCCGGCGAGGAACGGCTCGGAGTTGCGGTTGCCCCAGAGCAGCGGGGTGGAGATCTCGCGGCGATCCAGTTCCGCCCGCAGGCGCGCGAGCAGGTCTCGGTTGAGGTCGTTGATCGGGCTGCGCCCGCCGCGGGCGAAGTAGTGCTCACCGACCTCCTCGAGGCGGGCGTCGGGGATGTCACGGCCGGCCGTGACGCGGCGCAGGAAGGGCACGACCTCCTCGGGGGCCTCGGGGCCGCCGAAGGAGACGAGGAGGACGGCGTCGTACGGGGCGAGGAGGGACGCGGAGTCAGGCATGGGACAAGCGTATGCGGGCAATCCGGCGAGCCTCGGCGTGGGCTGCGACATCTGGCTGTCGGGCAGTGGCACAGTCGTCCTGACCACGAGCACCACCGGGAGCCCCCACATGCAGGACCTTCGACTCATCGGCGTCCACGAGGACGGCCAACACCTGCTGCTGGCGAACGCCGACGGCGGGCGCTTCCGGCTGCCCCTCGACGAGGCCCTGCGCGCCGCTGCCCGTCGTGACCGGCCACGGCTGGGGCAGCTGCAGATCGAGATCGAGGGGGGCCTGCGGCCGCGGGACGTGCAGGCGCTCATCCGCCGAGGACTGTCCGCCGAGGAGGTCGCCGACCGCGCCGGGTGGACTGTCGAGAAGGTTCGACGCTTCGAGGGGCCCGTGCTCGCCGAGCGCGAGTACGTCGCGGCCAAGGCCCGGCAGTGCGCCGTCGGATCCCGCGGCAACGGCCCACTCACGCTGGCCGATCGGGTTGCCGATCGCCTCAAGGACCGCGGGGTCGAGCGGGATGCCGTGGACTGGGACTCCGCGCGCGACGAGGAGGGCACCTGGCAGCTGAGCATGACCTTCAGCGCCGGAGGACGCCAACGCACCGCGACCTGGCGCTACGAACCGCTCGGCGGGTCGGTGACGGCCACCAACGACGAAGCACGGTGGCTGAGCGAGGACGCCACACCCGGGGCGATCCCCACCCCCCACCGGGCCGTCCTCGAGGGTGACCTGGACGTCTACGACATCGACGCCGACGGTGGCCTCGAGCGTGCTCCTCGGGAGCGCGGGCCCCGTGAACGCGGCCCGCACGACCCGATCGACCTCATGGCGGCCATGCGCGAGCAGAGTGCCCGGGGTCGAAAGCGCCGACGGTCCTCACCCACGCACACCCCCGGAGGTGACGGGCTGCACGGCGATGCCCTGCCGCTGGAGGACCTCCACCTCGACCCGACGTTCGTGCCGCCCCCGCCGCCTCCCGTCGCCGTGCCCGCAGAGGCCGTGTCCACCGAGACCGAGTCGCATGCGGATGCCCGCGGGGACACACCGGAGGCCGAGGACGACGTGACTTCGGACGCCGAGGAGTTCATCGTCCACGACCTGCCGGTCGATGACGCCGGCGAGGGCGATCCCATCGCTGACGACGCGGCATCCGACACTGACCTGGCGTCTTCCGAGGCCGAGCACACCGCCGACGACCCGGCATCCGAGCGATCCGGGCCCAAGCGTCCGCCGATGCGGCCGACGCCGTCGCGCAAGGGGCGCCCGAGCGTGCCGAGCTGGGACGACATCGTCTTCGGCACCAAGGGCAGCGGCCAGGGCTGACCCGGCCGACCGCGCGTCAGCCGAGGGAACGCGGCTGGGGCGGCACGGCGCACACGTCGAGGTCGAACGGCAGCGTGTCCGGCGAGAGGGCAGCGGCCCGCGCCGCGTGGCTGTTCATCCGCCGCATGTAGTGGCGGCGGCAGAGCACCTCGTACTCGACGAGCCCGACCGAAGTGCTCGCGGTGTCGCCGACGACGACCTGCTCCCCCTCGACGACCATCACCCCGTCGACGATGCGGGCGTTGTGGGTGGCCTTGCGCCCGCACCAGCACAACGCCTCGACCTGCAGCAGCTGCACCCGGTCGGCGAGCTCGATGAGCCGGCGCGACCCGGGGAAGAGCTCGGTTCGGAAGTCGGCGGTGATGCCGAAGGCGTGCACGTCGATGCCGAGCTCGTCGACGAGCCGGGCCAGCTGCTCGACCTGCTCGGGGGTGTAGAACTGCGCCTCGTCACAGATGAGGTAGTCCACCCGGACACCCTGGGTGAGCCGTTCGACGACGGCGTCCCAGAAGTCGAGGTGGTCGGAGACCTCGATCGCCGGGGTCGACAGGCCCAGCCGCGAGGAGAGCACCGACTCCCCCATGCGGTCGAGCTTGGTGAAGATCAGCCCCTGCCGGCCGCGGGCGGAGTTGTTGTGGTCCATCTGAAGGGCAAGGGTCGACTTGCCGCAATCCATCGTTCCGGAGAAGAACACCAGTTCAGCCACGAGGCGACACCCTAGGCGACGACGGCTGACGGCACGTGCACGACGGGAACCGACACCTCGTCGTCGCTGAGCGAGCCGTGCAGGCCGAGCAGCGCGAGCAGTTCGGACCGGGCGCGGCGGGAGTCCTCGACGGCGAACCGGCCCCGCATCGCGACGACGACGTCGCCGATCCGCGGCAGGTTCTCGGGCAGCACCGCGCCGAACCACCCGGCTGCGACGGCCTCCTCCCGGCTGCGGACCAGTGCCCGGTCGCCAAGATGCTCGGCCCAGGCTGCCCGGACGTCGTCAGCGGCGCCGGGTTCGACGTAGAGCTGTGGGGCCCGGGCCTCGGCACTGACGTGGCGCACCCCATGGGCCAGCACCGGCTCGTGGGCGACGTCGAGGCGCAGCTCGTGCGGGGAGTCGACCATGCCGTGGTCGGCCGTCACGGTGAGCGAGCAGTCAGCCGGCAGCCGGGCGGCGAGCCTGGCCAGTTCCCGGTCGACGGCCTCGAGCTCCTCGCCCCACTGCCAGGAGTCGCAGCCGTGCACGTGGCCGACCTTGTCGAGCTCACCCCAGTACAGGTGCACCAGGGTGCGCGGCGCAGCGCGGACGGCGGCGAGCGCGGCGTCGACCCGGGCCTCGAGGGAGGTCGCGGCGACGAAACGGCCTCCACGCAGTGCGGCCGTGGTCAGCCCGGATCCGTCGAAGTACGCCGGGCCGATGCGCACGACCTCGACGCCCTCGCGCTCGACGGCTTCGAAGACCGTGCCGTGCGGCTGCCAGAGGCGAGGGTCGGGCCCGTCCTCCCACGACAGCTCGTTGAGCAGCCGGTCGTGACCGGGTACGAGCACCTCGTAGCCGAGCAGCCCGTGGGCGCCGGCCGCCAGCCCGGTGCCGAAGGTGCCCATCGACGTGGCGGTGGTCGACGGGAAACCACTGGCGACCCTCTGGGTGCTCGCGAGCCTCGACCGCAGCCACGGCGCGTGGCCGGCCCGCCGGACCAGCAGGTCGTGCCCCAGCCCGTCGATGAGCACGACGACCGCCCGGCGGGTGGGTGGGAAGGCAAAGCCGTCGGATGCCGCCGGGTCACCTCCCGCTCGCGGCGTGCCCCACGCGACACCCAGGCTCCTGGCGACGCTGGGCAGCACGTCGGCCAGCGAGGGCGCGGACCCGACGGGTGCGGCCGCCGACGGGTCCCCGGTGGACGGCATCCGGGGGCTCAGGCCTGGCCGAGGGCCGCGGACAGGTCCCTCGCGAACGACAGCGCCTCCGCCAGGGCGTCCTCACCATCGGCTGCGGCCGAGATGCGCAGGGCGATGTCGTCACCGGTGATGGTGCCCTCGTAGCCGTGGTCGGCTTCGCAGTCGGGGTCGGCGCAGGAGGCCGGCACGAGGTCGAGCCGGGCCACCGTGCCCCACCCGAGGGTGAGGGTGATCTCGCGGCCGAGGCTGCCCGGGACGTACGTCGACGGGCTCTCGACGACGTGGGTCAGCATGACGCCGCGCACCGCGGACAGCGGGATCGACTCGGTGGTCGCGGTGGCGACGTCCTGCGGGGCGGGTGGCTCGTCGGCGTGGTCGTCGGCGTGGGCGATGAGCAGCCGGGTGGGGGTCAGCACGAGCACCGTGATGTGGCGGCGCACGACGTCGCGGTCAAAGGTGGTCTCGAGGTGGACGAGGTGGCTGTGGATCGGCTCGTGCACCAGGGCTGCGGCGACGACGTCGGCGACCAGGGCTGGGTAGTAGCCGGCCCGCACGATCGCGGCGGTGAGGTCCGCCGGGAGGACGGGGGCGTCGGGGGCAGGGCTCATGGGGTCCATTGTGCCCGCTGCCGGTGACAGCCACGTCAGCGAACGGCGTGGCCTGCGCTACGTCAGCGACCGGCGCCCCGGGTCGGTGCGGCGGGGTGCGGGGGCGAGCACGATCTCGGCGCCGAGCACCTCGACTCCCCCGGGGTGGGCGTTGACGGGGTTGAGCACGAGCGAGGCCACCTCGGCGAGGTCGTCGGCGAGCACCGAGACCCGCGCGATGAGGTCGGCCAGGGCAGCCCGGTTCACCGGGGTCGCCCCGCGGTGGCCGTGGAGCACCGGGGACGCCTTCACCGACGAGATGAGCTCGGAGACGTCGACGTCGGTGAGTGGCGGGATGCGGTAGCCGATGTCACCGAGCAGCTCGGTGGGCAGCCCGGCGACGCTGAAGCCGATGACCGGCCCGAAGAGCGGGTCCTCGTCGGAGGTGACGACGCAGGGCACCCCCGGGGTCGCCATGCGCTGCACGACCAGGCGATCCGCGTCCAGGGGTGCGAGCCGTTCGGTGAGCGACTCCCACGCGGCCCGAAGGGCGGCTTCGGTGCGCAGGTCGACGCGCACCCCGCTGGTGCCGCCCTGGTGGCGGACCATCGGCGCGGTCGACTTCAGCACCACCGGGTAGCCGACCTGCTCGGCCGCCGCGACCGCCTCGTCGACGGTGCTGACCTCCTGCTTGGTCCAGACGTCGATGCCGTAGGCCTGCAGGAGGGCGGTTGACTCGTCCGAGGTGAGGCGCCGCCCCTTGGGCTCCATCGCGAGCACCGTCTCGACGATGTCCTCCGCGATCCGCCGGTTGATGCCGGCCGGCGCCACGGGCACCCCGTGGTCCTTGGAGCGCCAGGCACCGTACCGGGTGGCCGCGGCCAGGGCGCGCACGGCATCCTCGGGCATCGCGTAGACGGGGATCGCCTGGGTCGAGCCACCCGTGCCGGTGACGGAGGAGTGCCCGTCGTCCACCCCGCGCATGCCGAGGAAGGTTGCGGCGCAGGGCTTGTCGGCACCGTGCGCCATGTCGCGCACGGCCGCGGCGACGTCCTCGTCGTTGGTCACCAGGGGCGGGATGAAACAGGTCAGCACGGAGTCGACCTTGGGGTCGGCGAACGCGGCCGCGAGCGCCGTGCGGAACTGGGCCGCGGTGGCCTCGCTCGGCAGGCTCACCGGGCCGTGGGCGACCTTCAGGCCCCAGCTGGTGCAGGCATCGGCGGTCAGCGTGCCGAGCGCGGTCGAGTTGCCGACGATGGCGACGCGGTCGCCGCGGGGAAGCGGTTGCGTGGCGAGCAGCTGGGCGATGTCGAAGAGCTGGTGGACGTTCTCGACGCGCAGCACCCCGGCCTGCTTGAGCATGGCCTTGAACACCGCCGGGCGGGCCTTGGTGCGGCGGACCCGGTGCCCCGGGGGCACCCCGAAGCGCGAGACGCCGGACTTCACGACGATGACCGGCTTGATGAGGGCGAGGTTGCGGGCGATCCGCGAGAACTTGCGCGGGTTGCCCATCGACTCGAGGTACAGGCCGACGACCTCGGTGTTGTCGTCGTCGATCCAGTACTGCATGAAGTCGTTGCCCGAGACGTCGACGCGGTTGCCGGCCGAGCCGAACGTCGAGATGCCGAGGTTGCGGCGCGCGGCCGAGGCGAGCACGGCGATCCCCAGGGCCCCGGACTGCGCGAACAGACCGACCCGCCCCACCGGTGGCAGCGTCATCGCGAGCGAGGCGTTGAGCCGCAGCGACGGGTCGTTGTTGATCAGCCCGAAGGAGTTCGGCCCGACGACCCGCATCCCCGCCCCGCGGGCCCGGCGCAGCAGTTCTGCCTGGAGGCGGGCGCCGTCACGGCCCTCCTCCGCGAACCCGCCCGAGACGACGAGCAGCGCCTTGACCCCCGCCTCGGCGCACTCGTCGACGACCTCGAGCACCGCGTGGGCCGGGACGGCGATGACCGCGAGGTCGACCCGTCCGGGCACGGCCGCCACCGAGGGGTAGGCGGTGCGCCGGCGCAGGGTGCGCACGTTGGGGTTGACCGGGTGGATCTCGCCGGTGAACCCGGCCGCGACGATGCGCTCGAGCAGCTGGCTGCCGATGGAGTTGCGCCGCCGGCTGGCGCCGATGACGGCGATCGTGCGGGGGTGCAGGATCGCGGCGACGCTCAGGGCCTCGGCCCGGTGTTCGCGTGACATGGCGACGGCCTTCGAGGAGTCGGTCGGTTCGATGTCGAACCCGACCTCGACGACCCCGTCCTCGATGTGCCGCGTCACGTCGTACCCGGCGTCGGAGAACACCGAGAGCATCTTGCGGTTCTGCGGCAGCACCTCCGCGGTGAAGCGGGTGATGCCGACGTCGCGCGCGATCGCGGCGAGGTGCTCGAGGAGCACCGATCCGATGCCCTTGCCCTGGTAGTGGTCACTGATGTTGAAGGCGACCTCGGCGCTGCGGGCGTCGATGCGGTCGTAGCGACCGATCCCGACGATGTCCTCGCGCAGCGTGACGACCAGGGCGACCCGGTCGACGTAGTCCACATGGGTGAAGCGGTGGACGTCGGCGTCGCTCAGCCGCCGCAGCGGGGCGAAGAAGCGCAGGTAGATGGACTCCTCCGACTGGCCGCTGTGAAAACGGTGGATGCCGTCGGTGTCCGATGGTCGGATCGGCCGGACGTGGGCGACGGTGCCGTCGCGCAGGACGACGTCGGCCTCCCACTCACTGGGGTAACCCGGAGGGAGCGGGTCGTCGTCCATGGGCACCATCGTGCCACCACGCGGGTCCCGCCGGACACACCCTCGGCACCCCCGGCACACTGGTGTCGTGGAGCTACGCGACGCAGTGCTGCGGCGGCGGATGGTGCGCCGGTTCGACCCGTCCGTCCCGGTCG
>NZ_DAORSO010000052.1:10876-17720 GCF_035443565.1 Ornithinibacter sp.
TGGGTCGACCGCTCCCCCGATCGCTGGCCGATCCCCTACTGGGACACCGACACCGCCATGGCGGCGATGATCATGCTCCTGGGCGCCGAGGATGCCGGGTTGGGGGCCTTGTTCTTCGGCGTCCCGGCGCAGCGCCACGACGCGGTTCGTGAGGCGCACGGCATCCCCACGGACCGGCGACTGGTCGGGGTCATCGCGCTGGGCGCCCCAGCCGCCCGGGCCGCGCGCACCGGCGGGTCGCCGCGCACTCGGCCGCGTCGACCTCTGGGGGACGTGCTGCACGAGGGCCGGTTCGGCGGGTGGTCCGGCGCGTCGGCGTGAACGGCCGCTGACCGATGGGTGAGGATGACGGGGTCCCCTGCCGCGGCATCCGCGGTCCGACCCCTCACTCAGAGCAGAGCCCGACCCCATGGCCAAGCGCACCACCACCCCACCGCCCGGGGACGCCCCGCAGGAGGGCGCCGAGCGGGTCGTCGACATCGACGTCGAGGACGAGATGCGCAGTGCGTTCCTCGAGTACTCCTACAGCGTCATCTACTCGCGCGCCCTGCCCGACGCGCGCGACGGGCTCAAGCCCGTGCAGCGCCGCATCCTGTTCGGGATGAGCGAGCTGGGCCTGCGCCCTGACCGGCCCCACGTGAAGTCCAGCCGGGTCGTCGGCGAGGTCATGGGCAAGTACCACCCCCACGGCGACCAGGCGATCTACGACGCCCTGGTGCGCATGGCGCAGCCGTTCACGATGCGCCTGCCGCTGGTGGACGGCCACGGCAACTTCGGCTCCCTCGACGACGGCCCGGCCGCCTCGCGCTACACCGAGGCCCGGATGGCCCCGGCGGCCCTGCTCATGGTGTCCGGGCTCGACGAGGACACCGTCGACTACGTCCCCAACTACGACGACTCGCTCATGCAGCCCGGCGTCATGCCCGCGGCCTACCCCAACCTGCTCGTCAACGGCGCGTCCGGGATCGCCGTCGGCATGGCCACGAACATGGCCCCCCACAACCTCGTCGAGGTCATCGGCGCCGCCCGCCACCTCATCGCCCACCCCGACTGCTCCCTGGACGACCTGATGAAGTTCGTCCCCGGGCCCGACCTTCCCGGCGGCGGGCGGATCGTGGGGCTCGACGGCATCCGCGACGCCTACCTCACCGGGCGGGGGTCGTTCCGCACCCGGGCCGCCGCGCGCGTGGAGAAGCTCACCCCGCGGCGGATGGGCATCGTCGTCACCGAGCTGCCCTACCTCGTCGGCCCCGAGAAGGTCATCGAGCGGGTCAAGACCCTGGTGCAGGCCAAGAAGCTGCAGGGCATCTCGGACGTCAAGGACCTCACCGACCGCAAGAACGGGCTGCGGCTGGTCTTCGAGGTCAAGAACGGCTTCAACCCCGACGCCGTGCTCGAGCAGCTGTACAAGCTGACCCCGATGGAGGACTCGTTCGGGATCAACAACGTCGCCCTCGTCGACGGGCAGCCCCGCACCCTGGGCCTGAAGGAGCTGCTGCGCACCTACGTCGACTTCCGCATCGAGGTCGTGCGCCGCCGCACCGAGTTCCGGCTGCGCAAGCGCCAGGACCGACTGCACCTCGTCGAGGGCCTGCTCATCGCCATCGTCGACATCGACGAGGTGATCCAGCTGATCCGCACCTCCGACGACGCGGCGACCGCCAAGGCACGGTTGATGTCCGTCTTCGACCTCTCGGAAGCCCAGGCCGAGTACATCCTCGAGCTCCAGCTGCGCCGGCTGACGAAGTTCTCCCTCATCGAGCTCGAGAGCGAGCGCGACGAGCTGCGCCGCCAGATCGAGGAGCTCGAGGCGATCCTCGCCGACGAGAAGCTGCTGCACCGCACCGTCTCCGGCGAGCTCGCCGACGTCGCCAAGGCCCACGGCACCCCACGACGGACCGTGCTGCTGGAGTCGGCGGGGGTGCCCGCATCGGTGGGAGCACCGCTCGAGGTGGCCGACGACCCGTGCTGGGTGCTGTTGTCGTCCACCGGCCTGCTGGCGCGCACGTCCTCGGCCGACCCGGTGCCCGCTGACGGTGGCCGCGCCAAGCACGACGCCATCATCGGTGCCGTGCGCACCACGGCCCGCGGCGAGTTCGGCCTCGTCACCTCGGCAGGGCGGATGCTGCGGATGTCGGCCCTCGAGCTGCCGACGCTGCCCCCGCTCGGAGGCGCGCCCAGCCTGTCCGGCGGTGCTCCGCTCGCGGTCTTCGCCGACCTGCCCGCCGGGGAGGAACCGCTGACCATCGTCGGGTTGGATGCCGAGGGGCCGGGGATCGCGCTCGGCACCGCCCACGGTGTCGTCAAGCGCGTCACCCCCGACCACCCCGCTCGGGCGAACTGGGAGGTCATCGCCCTCAAGGACGGTGACCGGGTCGTCGGTGCGGCCGCCCTGCGCGACGGCGAGGAGGATCTCGTCTTCGTCACGAGTGACGCGCAGCTGCTGCGCTTCTCGGCGTCGTCGGTGCGACCCCAGGGCCGAGCGGCCGGTGGGATGGCCGGCATCCGCCTCAACCCCGGCGCCTCCGTCGTCTTCTTCGGTGCGGTCGACCCGAGCGCGGATGCCGTCGTCGTCACCTCCTCGGGCGCCTCCGACGCGCTGCCGGGCACGCAGCCCGGCGCCATCAAGGTGACCCCGTACGCCGAGTACCCACCGAAGGGTCGCGGGACGGGCGGGGTGCGAGCACACCGGTTCCTGCGTGGTGAGGACGCCCTGATCCTGGCCTGGGTCGGTGCCCAACCGGCGCGGGCCAGCGGTGCGGCCGGCGTGGCGCTCGAGCTTCCGGAGGCGTCCGGCAGGCGAGACGGCTCCGGCACGGCCTATCCGGCCGTCATCGGCGGGATCGGCTCACCGGTGCGCTGAGGTCTCGCGCCCTCAGGCGGAGATCGCGCTCTCTCACCGGCGGTGCGAACATCGCTCCGCCGCAGCGTTGCCGCCGTGTTACGCAATCGTTACCGCCTCGATGCGTGGAGACGTTGCGAAGCATGTGTAAACGCTTTTACCTTGGTCCCGGTTCCCTCATCGCCGAGGCCACAGCGTCTCGGCGCGACCAGTGAAATGGAGGCGGGCACATGGCCCTCTACACCAAGCGTCGCATCGCGGCGTTGTCCGGAGTCCTCGCGGTGGCACTCACCGCGTCGGCCTGCGGAAGCAGCAGCGACGACGGTGGCGACACCGCCGAAAGCGGCAGCACCAGCAGCATCGACTGCGCGCCCTACACGGCGTTCGGCGACCTCAAGGGCAAGACGGTCACCGTCTACACCTCGATCACCGCTCCCGAGGACGCACCGCACATCGCGTCCTACAAGCCCTTCGTGGACTGCACGGGCGTCGAGATCAAGTACGAAGGCTCCAAGGAGTTCGAGGCCCAGCTGCCGGTGCGTGTCAAGGGTGGCAACGCCCCCGACATCGCCTACCTGCCCCAGCCGGGTCTGCTCAACACCCTGGTCCAGACGGGCGCCGTCAAGCCCGCCCCGCCGGAGGTCGTCGCCAACGTCGACAAGAACATGCCGGACTGGAAGAACTACGGCACCGTCGACGGCACCTTCTACGCCGCGCCGCTCGGTGCGAACGTGAAGTCCTTCGTCTGGTACTCCCCGACCGCCTTCGCCGACAAGGGCTACGAGGTCCCCACCACGTGGGCCGACCTGCTCGCCCTGTCCGAGAAGATGGCCGCCGAGGGTGGCGACGTCAAGCCCTGGTGTGCAGGCATCGAGTCCGGTGACGCCACCGGCTGGCCGGCCACCGACTGGGTCGAGGACGTCATGCTCCGCACCGCCGGCGCCGAGACCTACGACAAGTGGGTCAACCACGAGATCCCGTTCAACGACCCGGCTGTCGCCACGGCGCTCGCCGAGGTCGGCAAGATCCTCAAGAACGACAAGTTCGTCAACGGTGGCTTCGGCGACGTCAAGACGATCGCCTCGACGTCCTTCCAGGACGCCGGTCAGCCGATCCTCGACGGCACCTGCTACATGCACCGTCAGGCGTCGTTCTACGCGGCCAACTGGCCCGAGGGCACCGAGGTCGGTCCCGAGGGTGAGGTCTGGGCGTTCTACCTGCCCTCCGTCGACTCCTCCACCAAGCCGGTCCTCGGTGGTGGCGAGTTCACCGCGGCCTTCGCCGACCGTCCCGAGGTCAAGGCCTTCCAGACCTACCTCTCCTCGGTCGAGTGGGCTGACGAGCGCGCCAAGACCTGTGGTTCGGGTGGTTGCGTGACGGCCAACAAGAACGCCGACCCCTCGCTGCTGAAGAACCCCGTCGACAAGCTCTCTGCCGAGGCGCTGACCGACGAGGCAGCCACCTTCCGCTTCGACGGCTCCGACCTCATGCCGGGTGCCGTGGGTGCGGGTACGTTCTGGAAGGGCATGACCGACTGGATCATCGGCAAGGACGACAAGGCAACGCTCGACTTCATCGAGCAGTCCTGGCCGAAGTGACAACCCTGACCTGATTCACCCCAGGTCACCGAGCAGGGGTGGGGTGGGAGTCCCCCACCCCACCCCTGCTCTCTTGGTTTCCCCTGTCCTGACGTAATCCTCTCGGAGGTGATGTCCAGTGGTATCGACGGTCATCGGCGCAGTTCCCGCCGCGATTCCCGAGCCGTTCCTGCGGGCGCAGAGCGTGCCCGGCAAGTTCTTCCTGATGTTCTTCGCGATCTTCTTCTTCGCGCTCGTGTTCGGCCTCGTGCTCTTCCTCGCCTCCCTGTTCAAGGGCAAGAACGGCGAGCGGGTCCAGGGCGCCCTGTTCGTCGGCCCCGCAGTGGTCCTGCTCGCCATCGGGCTGATGTACCCCGCGATCCTCACGATCAACCAGTCGCTGCGCGGGCGCTCCGGTGAGGGTGGACTCACCCTCAGCAACTACTCGGCGATGTTCACCCAGCCCGAGTTGCTGCTCGTGCTGCGCAACACGGCCCTGTGGGTCATCCTCGTCCCGATCCTCGCGACCAGCATCGGGCTGATCTACGCGATCCTCATCGACCGCGCGCGCGGCGAGGCCTTCGCCAAGGCCCTGATCTTCCTGCCGATGGCGATCTCGATGGTCGGCGCCGGCATCATCTGGAAGTTCGTCTACCAGTACAAACAGACGTCCCGCCCGCAGATCGGCCTGCTCAACGCGATCCTGAAGTTCTTCGGATTCGAGACCCAGCAGTTCCTCATCAACGCGCCGCTCAACACCTTCATGTTGATCATCGTCATGGTGTGGATCCAGGCCGGCTTCGCGATGACGGTCCTCTCCGCCGCCATCAAGGCCATCCCCGACGAGATCATCGAGGCCGCCAAGCTCGACGGTGTCATGGCGTTCAAGATGTTCCGCTACATCACGCTGCCGAGCATCCGGCCCGCCCTCGTCGTCGTCGTGACGACGATCGGCATCGGCACGCTCAAGGTCTTCGACATCGTGCGGACCATGACCGGTGGGCAGTTCGACACCTCGGTCGTCGCCAACGAGTTCTACAGCCAGAGCTTCCGCTTCAACGCCCCGGGCCTCGGCGCGTCGCTCGCGGTGCTGCTGTTCATCCTCGTCATCCCGATCGTGACGTACAACATCATCCAGATGCGAAAGGAGGCCTGAGCCATGAGCACCCTCGAACCGGTGGCCATGCCGGAGAAGATCTCTCCCGACATGGAGAAGACGACGGCCAAGCCCCGCCGCAAGAAGAAGTCACTCGCCGGCGACGCCGCGCGCTCGATCTCCTCACCCTGGGCATCCGTCGCAGCCATCGTCATCGCCGTCCTGTGGACGATCCCGACGATCGGCCTGCTCGTCACCTCCTTCCGCGACCAGCGCGCCATCAACCGCAGCGGCTGGTGGACTGCGTTCGGCGACCCGGGGGCCTTCACCCTGGAGAACTACCGCCAGGCACTTGCTCCCGGATCATCGGCGGGCCTCGGGCAGTACTTCATCAACACCATCGTCATCACCATCCCGGCGGTGGCCCTGCCCCTGTTCCTGGCCTCCCTGGCTGCCTACGCGTTCGCGTGGATGCCGTTCCCGGGTCGCGACGCGTTGTTCGTCGCGGTGTTCGCCCTGCAGATCGTCCCGCTGCAGGTCGCGCTCATCCCGCTGCTCGACATCTACGTCAACAAGCTGGGCTTCGGAGCGTCGTACTGGAGCGTGTGGTTGTCGCACACGATCTTCGCGCTGCCACTGGCGATCTTCCTCATCCACAACTTCATGAGGGAGCTCCCCGCCGAGCTCATGGAGGCAGCCCGCGTCGACGGTGCAGGTCACGTGACGATCTTCTTCAAGATCCTCCTGCCCCTGCTCACCCCGGCGCTCGCAGCCTTCGGCATCTTCCAGTTCCTGTGGGTCTGGAACGACCTGCTCGTCTCGCTCGTGTTCCTCGGTGGTACTCCTGACGTCGCGCCGATCACCGTGCGCGTCGCCGAGCTGTCCGGTTCCCGCGGAAGTGCCTGGTACCTGCTCTCGGCTGGTGCGTTCATCTCGATGATCGTCCCGGTCGCAGTGTTCCTGGCCCTCCAGAGGTACTTCGTGCGCGGCCTGCTCGCAGGTGGCCTGAAGGGCTGAGGCCCATCAGGTCCGCGCGTTCGGAAAGGAACGAGGACCATCAGCACCATCACCGATGTGGCGCGGGTGGCCGGGGTGTCGGTCGCCACGGTCTCCCGCGCCCTTCGGGGTCTTGACCGGGTCTCACCGCAGACCCGGGAGAAGGTCCTTCGCGTCGCCGAGGACCTGCACTACGTCGCGTCACCGACGGCCACGTCCCTCGCCTCCGGGCGCACCAGGGTCGTGGCCGTCGTCGCGCCGTTCCTCACCCGGTGGTTCTTCGCGACCCTCGTGAGCGCCATCGAGAAGTCCCTGCGGGCGCAGGGCCACCAC
>NZ_DAORSO010000053.1:0-4993 GCF_035443565.1 Ornithinibacter sp.
TGACGCATCCCGCTCCGCACGGCGGCTCTTCCCCACCACGGGAGGAGCCGTCGCGGTCGACGGGGTAGCTGCTCCGCAGCTCCGCGACAGGACTGCGCGACTTTTCACGCGCCCGCCTGCCTATGCCCCTCCGCCCCAAGTCACCCCGCTCCTGGGCAGTCACCAAGCGGTTGAACTCCCTCAGCTGCGGGCGCCAGGAAGGTCGTCGCGCGGCGCTGAGCGCATCTGGATCTGTCTGAAACGTCGGATGCGAGTGGCTGTGGAAGGTCTACTTCGCGAGGCTGGGGAAGCTCCACGTGCCGTTGAGGATCTCGGGGCGTGGCCGGTAGAGCCGGACGAGGTAGTTCCAGCCGTCGGTGATGGGCAGGGAGTTTCGCTCGGGGTCGCCGTCACCACCGAATCGGACCGTGATGCCGCCGTCGTCGTTGTGGCGGGCGGTGATGTTGTTGACGCTGTAGGCGCCGCGCTCGTTTGGTTCGAAGAAGCCATCGGCGTTGTAGACCGAGATTGACCAGAAGCCATTCACGGGCACGTCGGGGCCAACAGTGAGTTCGTACTCGCCAACGGGCAGGCCCGGGGCAACACCGACGTACGTGGCCTCGGCGTCCGGCAGTCCACCCCAACCAGCGGCCGTCCCGACCAGGTGGTGCACCGGGTCGACGTCCTCCTTGCGTCCGAACGTCGATTCGAACGAGGTCATGTCCGACGCCAGAGTGAGGAGCGCCTTGCGCGTGCGGTCGAGACTTTCCGTGTCGTAGTCCGGCAACACGAAAGGTCTGTCAGCGGCGGCAGACAGGAGGAGCTGGTCCTGGATTGCGGCCACCGACGCCAGATCGGCGGGGTCCTGCGGATCGACCAAGGTACGAGCCGCGACAACGGCGTAGGGGCTACCGACGTCATCGGCCGTGAGGTCGTAGCGGCCCTCGCCATGGAGGACCCGGTTGATGTAGTGGTCCTCGTTGACCACCATGACCGACAGGTAGCGGTCACCGGCATCCGGGATCATCAGGGTCGCTCCAGCGGAGACGTCGACGACGGCGAAGCTGTAGAGCGTGTCCCGGTTCATCCGGATCACGGTCTGCTTGTCGACCGAGGCCGGAGCGCGGTTGTGCTCGAACCTGTTGATGCCGCCCGCATCGCGCTGGAGGCCGGCCATCATCCGGTGGGTCTCGGCGCGAACGAAGTTGTCCACGTTCACTTTGATGGAGGTCACGCAGCAAACCCTACGGCCCATCGCAGGAACCACCCAGTGATGTCGGGAAAGGACGAGAGCTCATGGCGAAGGTGTTCATCGGGGTCGACCCCACCGGCTGTCGGCCACGATCGACGCCCACCAGCAGCTCCGCACAGTGCGCACTCTCCGCGGCCGTCAGGGCAACGCAGCGACATACGCTCCCCCGATGAACCACGACGTATGGGACCAAGAGGCTGAGACCTTCGACGGCGAGCCCGACCATGGTCTGACCGACCCGGCCGTTCGGGCGGCGTGGCGCGAACTGCTCCTCTCGGCCCTCCCCGCCGCGCCTGCCTTGGTGGCTGACCTCGGCTGCGGGACCGGCACGATCGCCCGTCTGTTGACGGATGAGGGCTACACCGTCGATGGGCTCGACTTCTCCCCGCAGATGATCCAACGAGCCCGTGCCAAGGTTCCCGAGTCACGGTTCGTCGTCGCGGATGCCGCCACACCTGATCTCCCGGCCGCCGCATACGACGTCGTCTTCAGTCGCCACGTGCTGTGGGCCATGACAGACCCAGCCGAAGCGTTCGGGCGATGGCTCAAATTGCTCAAGCCGGGCGGCATCGCCGTCCTCGTCGAAGGGAACTGGAGCACCGGGGCAGGACTGACTGCCGCGCAGACCGAGCAGATCGTGCTCCAGGCGCGCGACGAGGTCCACATCCGACGACTGCCAGAACCCGTCTACTGGGGCAAGGAAACCACCGACGAGCGATACCTTGCCGTCAGCCTCCGTTAGGGAAGCCCCAGGGTCAGGGCGCGGGCGCCAGGCTCATCGGCCCGTAGACCTTCTCGCCGTCCCGCCACAGCGTGACCGCAGCGACACCGGCATCCGTGAGGTCGGCCCAGACCTCACCGAACCACGACTCTGCGTCCGACTGGGTCGGAAAAACCGTCGCGCCAAGTGAAGCGGCATCCATCGCCGACCCGGCGGCATCCTCGTACGACCACGTCCAGCGCTCGGTCATGAGGAGCGCACCCCGACCTCGACGAACGGGGGCTTGGACACCGTCGCCGCCACGTCACGGCCGCGAACGTCGATGACGACGTCGTCCCCGAGCGTGACCGACCGGTCGAGAAGAGCCAACGCGATGCCCTGCTTACGGGTCGGCGAGAACGTCCCGGAGGTCACCTCACCGACGACGTTCCCGTCGGCGTCCTTGACCTCGCAGTGCGAACGCGGGATGCCGCGACCGGTCACGACGAGCCCGCGCATCAGACGCGACTCCTTCGCGGCGCGCTGCGCGGTGAGCGCCTCGCGGCCCCAGAACGCGGGCTTGTCCCAGCCGACCGCCCAGGCCGCGCCAGCCATGACCGGGGTGATGTCGAGCGACAGGTCGTTGCCGTGCAGCGGGTACCCCATCTCGGTGCGCAACGTGTCACGGGCGCCGAGACCACACGGCATCCCACCCTGCTCGATCACCGCAGCGGCCAGCGCGTCCCACACCGACGAGGTGACGTCCCACGCCGGCACGATCTCGTAGCCCCGCTCCCCCGTGTACCCGGTGCGGCAGACGATGACGGGCAGCCCCTCCCACTGGGTCTCCACGAAGCTCATGTAGTCGTGGTCGACGGGCAGCCCGAGCCCCGCCAGCACCTCGTCGGACTTCGGCCCCTGCACCGCGATGACGCCGTAGCGGTCGTGCAGGTTCTCGACCGTGATCCCCTCGGGCGCGGCTGCGGCCAACAGCTCGACGACGGCCGCCGTGTTCGCCGCGTTGGGGATGAGGAAGACGTCGTCGTCCGAGCGCAGGTACTGGATGAGGTCGTCGACGACCCCGCCCTCCTCGGTGCAGCACATCGTGTACTGCGCCTGGCCGGGCTCGATGCGGCGCAGGTCGTTGGTCAGGCACGCGTTGACGAAGTCCGCCGCACCGGGGCCGGACACCCGCGCCTTGCCCAGGTGCGACACGTCGAAGATCCCGACTCGCTCACGCACGGCCGTGTGCTCCGCGACCACCCCGCCGCCGGGGTACTCGATCGGCATCGACCACCCCCCGAAGTCCGCCATCTTGGCGCCGAGGGCAACGTGCTGGTCATGGAGCGGGGAGTGCAGCAGCTCGGTCATGGTCGGCACGTTACCGCGTGCCCGACCGTGCCCGCCCGTGCTCGAGCACGCTCGACCCGGCTCAACCGTCCAAACGGTCGTCGGCACGTGGTCGCTAGGGTGCCGACATGACTTCCGTGTCGCTCACCACCCGCACCCCCGCCGAGCTTCCCGTCGACTGCCTGGTCATCGGATCCGTGCAGACTCCCGACGGCACCGACCTCGCCACCGGTCACGGCCTGCCCCGCAAAGCCGTCGTCCACCTCCAGGCCGTGCTCGCCGACCTCGAGGCCACTGGCAAGGCCGACGAGATCGTGCGGGTCGTCGCCGTCCCCGGCGTCAAGGCGACGTCGGTGGTCGTCACCGGCCTCGGCGAGGGCACGTCCCGCCGGGCGACCTACCCCCACACCGTCCTGCGCTCGGCAGCCGGGGCGGCCCTGCGCACCGTGCGCGGCAAGCGCACCGTCGCCGTCGCCCTGCCCACCCCCGACGTCGAGAGCCTGTCCGCAGTCGCCGACGGGGCGTATGCCGGGTGCTACGTCTACGACAGGAGCGCACCCCTCGCGGTGGTCGGCACGGCCCGCCGCACGGTGCCCGCCCGCCCCGGCAAGCCGACCGCGACCGCCGGTCCAACGGCATCCGGCCCACGGGTTCTCGTCGTGTCCGGTGCCGGGCAGGGGCGTGCCGCCAAGGATGCCGTGACGCGCGCCGGCATCCTCGGCTCCGCCCGCGACTGGGCCCGAGACCTCGTCAACACTCCCCCGAACTACCTCTACCCCGCCTCCTTCGCGGATGCCGTGAAGAAGCGCGTCGCGGGGTCGACCGCGCGCGTCACGGTCTCCGTGCTCGACGACAAGGCACTCGTCAAGGGCGGGTTCGGCGGCATCGTCGGCGTCGGTCAGGGCTCGGTCCACCCGCCACGCATCGTGACGATGTCCTACAGCCCGGCCTCCCCGAAGGCCTCGGTCGCCCTCGTGGGCAAGGGCATCACCTTCGACTCCGGAGGCCTGAACATCAAGCCGTCATCGGGCATGGTGACGATGAAGTGCGACATGGCCGGTGCCGCCGCCGTCGCGGCCACCGTCATCGCCGCAGCCGAGCTCGCCCTGCCCGTGGCCGTCACCGGCTACCTCTGCCTGGCCGAGAACATGCCGAGCGGCACCGCGCAGCGGCCGAGCGACGTCGTCGTCATGCGCAACGGCACGAGCGTCGAGATCCTCGACACCGACGCTGAAGGGCGCATGGTCCTCGGCGACGGGCTGTGCCTGGCGAGCGAGAAGGACCCCGACTGGGTGGTCGACATCGCCACCCTGACCGGTGCCCAGGTCGTGGCGCTGGGCACCGACATCGCAGGTGTCATGGGCAACGACGACACCTTCCGCTCCCGCGTCGTCGACGCCGCCGACGCCTCGGGTGAGGGCGCATGGCCGATGCCGCTGCCGGTCGAGATGCGCGCGAAGCTCGACACGCCCACCGCCGACCTGGCCCACAAGGGCGATCGTGACGGCGGGATGCTGACCGCCGGGATCTTCCTCAAGGAGTTCGTCGGCGAGGGCATCCCGTGGGCCCACGTCGACATCGCCGGGCCGGCGTTCAACGACAAGGGCCCCAAGGGACACACCCCGAAGGGCGGCACCGGCTTCGGCGTGGCGACCCTGCTGGCCCTCGTGGAGTCCAGCGCCGGCTGAGTCCAGCGCCGGCTGAGTCCAGCG
>NZ_DAORSO010000053.1:5093-12480 GCF_035443565.1 Ornithinibacter sp.
CGGTGACGAACCACGGATGCCGTGCCTCCCCCAGCGGGGTGGCACGGCATCCGTCATTCGTGGGTCATGGGAGAGCGAACGCTCAGCCGCCGCTCTTGCGGCGGAACATCTGCTGCGTCGCGCTGGCCTCCGGACCGTGGGCGTGGTCGACCTTCGAGTGATCCGAGTGGTCCGAGACGTCGGCGCCGCCGTGGGACTTCTTCGCGTCCAGGGCTGCGCGGAACTTGGCCTTCACGTCCTCGTCGACGGTGGCGCGCGGCTTCTTCGAGCCTGACATGGTGCTCCTTCGTTCGGCGGGTGGTGCGTCAACCTTCGCAGACCCGAGCGCCCCGATCGATCGGATTGCGGTCCGCAAGGGGTGACCCGGCGGCGGCGGCGGCGTGAGTTACTGCCGTCAGCGCTGGTCAGGGCGCCGCTGGCGGGCGGTCCACTGGCGCATGCGCGCCGGGTAGCCGGTGAGGTTCACGTCGTAGACGGGGATGTCGAGCGAGCGGGCGACCTCGAAGGCCACCGGCCGGGACGGCAGTGCCCGCCTCGTCCACTCCCCGTCGTGGGCGATGAGGACCACGGTCGTCGCGGTGATGTTGGTCGCGGGCTCGATGTAGGCCTCCACACCCCGCCGCGTCCCGACGAACTCCTGCAGGTGGGCACGGGCGCTGCTCAGGTCGCCACCGCCATGGGGTGCCTGCTTGTCGCGACTGCGTCTCCACCACGCCATGACGACACGATAAGCGCTCAGGGAGTGACAGGATGCTCGCAGGCGCCCCACCCCCGCGCGAAGGAGCAGCTGATGCCGGCCACCGCCGAACCCACCCATGACGTCGTCGTCCTCGGAGGTGGCAGCGGCGGCTACGCCTGCGCGCTGCGCGCCGCCGAGCTCGGATTGAGCGTCGCCCTCGTCGAGAAGGACCTCCTCGGCGGCACCTGCCTGCACCGGGGCTGCATCCCCACCAAGGCGCTGCTGCACGCGGCCGAGGTCGCCGACTCAGCCCGTGAAGCCACCCGTTTCGGGGTGCGCGCGACGCTCGACGGTGTCGACCTGCCGGGCGTCACCGCCTACCGCGAGGGCGTCGTGAGCCGGCTGCACAAGGGCCTTCAGGGCCTGGTGTCCTCACGCAAGGTCGACTACGTCCAGGGCGAGGGCCGCCTCGAGGGTGAGCGCACCGTCGTCGTCGGCGACCGGCGCCTCGTCGGCCGCCACGTCGTGCTGGCCACCGGCTCGTACGCCCGGACCCTGCCCGGGCTCGAGCTCGGCGGCCCGATCATGACCAGCGACGGCGCCCTCGCGCTGACCGAGGTGCCCAAGAGCATCGTCGTGCTCGGCGGGGGTGTCATCGGCGTCGAGTTCGCCTCCGTCATGCGCTCGTTCGGCGCCGACGTGACGATCGTCGAGGCCCTCCCCCGGCTCGTCGCCGCCGAGGACCCGGCCGTCAGCACCGCGCTGGAACGCGCCTTCAAGAAGCGCGGCATCGCCTTCCGCACCGGGGTGCGCTTCGAGTCGGCCACCCCGACCGAGAGCGGTGTCACGGTGCGCCTCGAGGGTGGTGACGAGCTGAGCGCCGACGTGCTGCTCGTCGCCGTCGGGCGAGGGCCGTCGACCGCCGGGTTGGGATTCGAGGATGCCGGGGTGAGCGTCGAGCGCGGATTCGTCATCACCGACGAGCGCTGCCGTACCTCGGTCGACGGGGTCTACGCCGTCGGCGACATCGTGCCCGGGCTCCAGCTCGCCCACCGCGGCTTCGCCCAGGGCATCTTCGTGGCCGAGGACATCGCCGGGCTCGATCCGGTGCCTCTCGTGGAGTCGTCCATCCCCCGGGTCACCTACTGCGAACCCGAGATCGCGTCGGTGGGGCTGACCCAGGCGCAGGCCACCGAGCAGTACGGCGACCGGGTCGAGACCTACGAGTACAACCTCGGCGGCAACGGCAAGTCCCAGATCCTGCGCACCCAGGGCTTCGTCAAGCTCGTGCGGGTCAAGGACGGCCCGGTCGTCGGCATCCACATGGTCGGTTCACGCATGGGTGAGCAGATCGGGGAGGCCCAGTTGATCGTCTCGTGGGAGGCCCACGCCGAGGACGTCGCGGCTCTGCTGCACGCCCACCCGACCCAGAACGAAGCCCTCGGCGAGGCCCATCTGGCGCTCGCTGGGAAACCGCTGCACGCACACAACTAGAGTGGTCAACGTCACCGCCCACAAAGGAGAGCTGTCCCGATGTCAGAACGCGTGAAGATGCCTGCGCTCGGCGAGTCCGTCACCGAAGGGACCGTGACGCGCTGGCTCAAGGGGGTCGGCGACACCGTCGAGATCGACGAGCCACTGCTCGAGGTCTCGACCGACAAGGTCGACACCGAGATCCCCTCGCCCATCGCCGGCACGCTCCAGGAGATCCTGGTGCAGGAGGACGACACCGTCCCCGTCGGCGCTGACCTCGCGGTCATCGGTGACGGCGACGCGCCCGCTGCGAGCGAGCCCGAGGCCGCACCCGCCGAGGCTGCGCCCGAGCCCGCACCCGTCGAAGCCGAGGCCGCACCCGCCGAGGCCGCCCCCGCCCCCGCCCCCGCGGAGAGTGCACCGGCCGAGCAGGCCGCACCTCAGGGCTCTGCCGACACGTCCTCCGACGGCGGCGACGGCACCACCGTGACCATGCCGGCCCTCGGCGAGTCGGTCACCGAGGGCACCGTCACCCGCTGGCTCAAGCAGGAGGGCGACGACGTCGAGGTCGACGAGCCGCTCCTCGAGGTCTCGACCGACAAGGTCGACACCGAGATCCCCTCCCCCGTGGCCGGCAAGCTCAACAAGATCCTCGTCCAGGAGGACGACACCGTCCCCGTCGGCGCTGACCTGGCGGTCATCGGCGGCTCCGGTGGTGGCTCCGCTCCTGCCGCCGCCGCTGAGGCTCCGGCTCCCGAGCCGGCTGCTGCCGCCCCGGCACCCGCTGCTCCCGCCCCGGCATCCGCAGCTCCCGCCCCGGCTGCTCCCGCCCCGGCACCCGCCGCTCCTGCTCCTGCTGCCGAGGCACCGGCTCCTGCCGCAGCCGCACCGGCGAGCAGCGACGACACCGAGGGCCGCGATGCCGCGGCCTACGTCACGCCGCTCGTGCGCAAGCTGGCCGCCGACCACGGCATCGACCTCGCGACGCTGACCGGCACCGGGATCGGTGGCCGCATCCGCAAGCAGGACGTCATGGCGGCCGCCGAGGCCAAGAAGGCCCCGGCTCCTGCCCCCGAGGCACCGGCACCTGCAGCGGCCGCACCCGCCGCGCCCGCCAAGGCACCTGCGGCCACCGACTCGCGCCGGGGCACCACCGAGAAGATGTCCCGCCTGCGCCAGACGATCGCCCGCCGCATGGTCGAGTCGCTCCAGATCTCGGCGCAGCTCACCACGGTCGTCGAGGTCGACGTCACCCGAATCGCCAAGCTGCGCGACCGGGCCAAGGCAGACTTCGCCGCTCGTGAGGGCACCAAGCTGAGCTTCCTGCCGTTCTTCGCGCTCGCCGCCGTCGAGGCCCTCAAGGCCCACCCGACGGTCAACGCCAGCGTCGACGGCGACCAGGTGACGTACTACGGCGCCGAGCACCTCGGCGTCGCTGTCGACACCGAGAAGGGCCTGCTCGTCCCGGTGCTCAAGAACGCCGGCGACCTCAACATCGCCGGCCTGGCTCGCGGGATCTCCGATGTCGCCGAGCGCACGCGCAACAACAAGATCATGCCTGACGACCTGTCCGGTGGCACGTTCACGATCACCAACACCGGCTCGCGAGGGGCGCTGTTCGACACCCCGATCATCAACCAGCCGCAGGTCGCGATCCTCGGCACGGGCTCGGTGGTTCGCCGCCCCGTCGTGGCCATGACCGAGGACGGTGGCGAGACGATCGCGATCCGCTCGATGGTCTACCTGGCGCTGTCCTACGACCACCGCATCGTCGATGGTGCGGATGCTGCCCGCTTCCTCACGACGATGAAGCAGCGTCTCGAGGAAGGCGCCTTCGAGGCCGACCTGGGTCTGTGATGACGTCTCGTCGAGCACTGACCGGCACCGGGTGGAGCACCAGATGAAGCGCATCGCCGTCACTGGCTCCTCGGGGCTGATCGGCACCGCCGTCGTCGCCGCGCTCACGCAGCGCGGCGACGAGGTGGTGCGCTTCGTGCGCCGCCCTGCCCGGGGCCGTGACGAGGTGCAGTGGGACCCGACGAGCCGAACCCTGGACCCGCGTGCCCTCGACGGCGTCGACGGCGTCGTGCACCTCGCCGGGGCCGGAGTCGGCGACAAGCGCTGGTCCCCGGCATACAAGCGCGAGATCCTCTCCTCGCGCACCGACACCACGCACGCACTGGCCACCGCCATCGCACAGGTCCAACACCCGGTGCGCTTCGTCTCGGGGTCGGCTGTGGGGTACTACGGCAACCGCGGTGACGAACCGCTCACCGAGAGCAGCGCGCCGGGCGAGGGGTTCCTCACCGATGTCGTCCTCGCGTGGGAGGCCAGCGCGGCTCCCGCGGTGGATGCCGGGGCGTCCGTCGCGCTGGCCCGCACCGGCATCGTCCTGGCCCGTCAGGGCGGCGCGATGGAACGGCTGCTGCAGCTTGCCCGGTTCGGGCTGGCCGGGCCGCTCGGCTCCGGGAAGCAGTACTGGCCGTGGATCACGCTGGACGACGAGGTCGGCGCACTGCTGCACCTGCTCGACCGCGATGACCTCACCGGCCCGGTCAACCTGTCGGCGCCCGAACCGGCGCGTCAGCGCGACATCGTCGCGGCCATCGGGCGCGCCCTCAACCGGCCGGCAGTCCTGCCGGCACCGTCGCCCGCCCTGCGCATCGTGCTCGGCGAGTTCGCCACCGAGATCCTCGGGAGCCAGCGCATCGTCGGCGAGGTGCTGGCCACGAGCGGTTACGACTTCATCCACCCCGACCTCGAGGGCGCGGCGCGCTGGCTGGTCGCCTGACCTCCGGCCCGGAAGAAGGCCCGCTTGGTGAGCTCGGCGGCCACGATGTAGCACCCGGTGATGCCCACGAGGGTGACGACCAGGCCGACCGGCGGGCGGGCCAGGCCCAGTGCGGGAAGCGCCGCGGAGACGAACGGCAGCGAGACGGTGACGCCGCCGACGAGCAGCGAGGTGAGCACCAGGGCATGGCCCGGGTGGCTGCGCCACACGGGTCGGCGGGTGCGCAGCACGAACAGCACGGCCAGCTCGGTGAGGGTCGACCCCACGAACCAGCCGGTGCGGAACAGCGTGGCACCGGCGTCGAAGACCTGGAGCAGCACGGCGAAGGTCAGCAGGTCGAAGGCGCTGCTGAGCAGCCCGAACACCACCATGAAGTCGCGCACCTGGTGCAGGTCCCACCGGCGGGGGCCCTGCACGTCCTCGGGGTCGACGCGGTCGCCGGCGAGGGTGACGCTCGGCAGGTCGGAGAGGAAGTTGAGCAGCAGGATCTGCCGGGGCAGCAGCGGGAGGAACGGCAGGAAGGCCGAGGCCGCCGCCATGCTCGCGGTGTTGCCGAAGTTCGCGCTGACCGTCGTGTACACGTACTTCAGCGTGTTGGTGAAGGTCTGCCTGCCGAGCCGGACGCCGCTCACGACGACATCGAGGTCCTTGTCGAGCAGCACCATGGCCGCCGCGCTCTTCGCCACGTCGACCGCTGTGTCGACCGAGATGCCCACGTCGGCCAGGTGCAGCGGGCCGGCGTCGTTGATGCCGTCGCCGAGGTAGCCGACCACCGATCCCCCGGCGCGCACCGCCTTGATGATTCGCTCCTTCTGCGTCGGTGTGAGCTCGGCGAACGCGTCGACGGTCGGTGCGAGCGCCCGCAGTGCGGTGTCGTCCAGGGCGTCGACCTCGCTGCCGGTCACGACGGTGGGTTCGGCCGCGAGGACGCTGCGCGCGACGTGGGTGGCAACCAGGGCGTTGTCTCCCGTCAGCATGCACAGCCGGATGCCGAGCGCCTCCAGCTCTGCCAGGGTCGCCGCGAGTCCGTCCTTGGGTGGGTCCTCGAAGGCCAGCAGGCCCAGGAGAGTCAGGTCGCGCTCGTCGTCGACGGTGACCGCTGACCGAGCGGGCAGCGGGCGCTCGGCCACCGCCAGCACGCGGGCACCCTGCTCGCTCAGCCCACGGAACTGTTCGTCGAGCAGCATCCGTCGCGGCCCGAGCGCCTCGGGTGCGCCTCCGGGGCCGACCACGGTGGAGCACCTCGCCAGCACCGACGCGTAGGCACCCTTGGTCACCAGGAGGCGCCCCTCGGGGCCGTCGACGAGCACCGACAGCATCTTGCGGTCGAAGTCGAAGGGCACCTCGTCGAGGGCGCGCCACCGCTGGTCGGGTGCCGCGCCGGCCAGGACCGCGTCGTCCAGCGGGTTCGTGAAGCCGGTCTGCAGGGCCGCGTTGAGCGCGGCCCGCCCCGCCACGAGGTCGCTGTAGCCGCCGTCGGGGCCCACGGTCGCCGCGAGGGTCAGCACACCGCGGGTGAGGGTTCCGGTCTTGTCGGTGCACAGCAGGTCCATGCTGCCGAGGTCCTCGATGGCGTCCAGGCGGCGCACGATCACCGAGGCGTCCGCCATCCGGCGCGCCCCGGTCGACAGGGAGACCGCGACGATGGCCGGCAGCATCTGTGGAGTCACGCCGACCGCGAGGGCGATCGAGAAGAGCACGGAGTCGATGAACGGGCGCCCGAGCACCACGTTGACCACGAGGATGACCGCGGTGAGCCCGAGCGTCACCCGGGCAAGCAGCAGGCCCAGGCGCGTGGTGCCCTGCTCGAAGCCGGTGCGCGTCGGGCGGTCGGTGAGGGTGCTCGACATCCGCCCGAGCTCGGTGTGCGAGCCCGTGAGGACCGCCACGGCCTCACCGCGACCGCTCACGACGTGGCTGCCCTGCAGGAGGGCGCTGTGCCGCTCCGCGAGCGCGGCGTCGGCGGGCGCGGGGTCGGGGTGCTTGTGGCGCGGGTAGGTCTCGCCGGTCAGCGCGGACTCGTCGGTCTGCAGGGCCTCGGCGGTGAGCACCCGGCAGTCGCACGGCACGATGTCGCCGGCGTTCAGCACCACGACGTCGCCCGGCACCACCTCGTCGGGGCGCACCGACACCACCCGCCCGGCTCGCCGGACCTCGACGTGCACCTGCACCCGGTCGAGCAGCCGGGCGACGGTCACGGCGGCCCCGTGCTCCTGCCAGAACCCCAGGAGGCCGCTGAGCAGCACGATGGCGGTGATGATCAGCGCGTCGACCCGGTCGCCGAGCACGAGCGAGAGCCCGGTGGCCACGAGGAGGATGACCACCACCGGTTGGGAGAACTGCCGGCCCAGTTCACGCCCGATCGTCCTGGCACGGCTCGGCGCAGCGGCGCCGTGCCCCTGAGCCAGGGCGCGGGTGCGGGCCTCGACGTCACCGAGACCCGC
>NZ_DAORSO010000053.1:12580-15663 GCF_035443565.1 Ornithinibacter sp.
CGGCACCGGCGGCGGTCACGGCGACCCGGGCGACACCCACCCCCGCCCGGGTCGCCGGCTCGCTGTGCCGACCGGCCCCACGGCGCCGCTCGACCGGGATGGACGTCGGCGGCGCGGCACCGCGTCCCGCGAGGCGTGCCCACACGCGCCGCCACCGCGGGGTCGCCTCGAGCGCCGGGGCCTCGCCGGCGGCAGCTCGCAGCCGATAGGTCACGGCGCTGACCTCGTCACCCCCGCGGACGAGGTCGAGCGGTGTCGCGGTGGCCGCCTGGAACAGCAGCCAGCCGAGCTCGTGAGCATCCGGGCGGTCGGCCGGATCCGGGGACAGCGCCGCCGCGAGGGCCTCCACCAACCCCGCTGCAGACGGCCCCGCGCGGCTCACGTCGGCGAGTGCCGGGCGCAACCCTGGTGCACCGGGCACGCTGCCGGTGAGGCAGAGCCAGCCCAGGGCGCCGACCCCGTAGACGTCCGATGCCGGTGACGGGTCGCCGCCCATGACGACCTCGGGGGCGACGTACCCGTCAGTGCCCCACACCCCCGGGGAGATGTCACCCACCACGTGGCCCAGACCGAGGTCACCGAGCACCGGCCGGCCGTCGAGGTCGAGCAGCACGTTGCCCGGGGAGACGTCACCGTGGACGACACCGAGACCGTGCAGGCGCCCCAGGGCTGAAGCCACCGGGGCCAGCGCCGTCACGACCTCCCCCGCCGTCAGGTGCCCGCGCGTTCGCACGAGCGCGTCGAGGGACCCACCGCGCAGGTGCGGCATGACCAGCGCCACCCGGCCGTCCGCCAGGTCGATGACCGAGTGGATCTCGACGATGTGCGCTGACGCCGCGGCGGCCGACACCGCCGCCTCGCGCGCCGCCGCCTCCACCTCCCCGAGGCCGGCCTGCACCACCTTGATCGCGACCCGCCGACCTTCGGGCACCGACACGCCCGCCCAGACCTCGCTCGTGCCGCCCCGCGCCAGGAGTTCCCCCACCTCGAACCCCGGCACCTCCGGCGGCTGCGTCCCCTCGTCGTCCATGCCCCCACTGTGCCGCGTTCCACGAAAGCGCCCGGAGAGTTATCCACAGGCAGCCCAGCGGGCGGCTACCGTCGTGCCCATGACTGCCGACGCCCCGACCATCCTCGCCACCTCGGGTGGCTTCCGCTACGGACACCGCACGGATGTCGAGTTCGCCGCGCTCGTGCACCACGCGGTCGACCTCTCAGGCACCCACGGGCGCCGACCACGCGTCACCTACGTCGGCACGGCATCCGGCGACCCCCGCTTCATGAACTACCGCGTCACCGAGGCCGGGCGCGTGGCCGGGTTCGACGTCACGTGCCTGGACCTGTTCCCCATGCCGAACCTCGACGACGTCCCCGGGCACCTGCTCGAGGCTGATGTCGTGTGGGTCGGTGGCGGCTCGGTCGCGAACCTGCTCGCGGTGTGGGACGTCCACGACCTGCGACCGGCGATGCGCGCCGCGTGGGAGGCGGGCGTCGTGCTCGGTGGCGTGTCCGCGGGGTCGATCTGCTGGTACCTCGGCGGCTGCACCGACTCCTTCGGCCCCGACCTGCGCGCAGTGACCAACGGTCTCGGCCTGCTGCCCTACGGCAGCGGCGTGCACTACGACTCGGAGGAGAGCCGCCGCCCGACGATCCACGCCCTCGTGGGTGACGGCACGCTCCCCACGACCCACTGCACCGACGACGGCGTGGGCCTGGTCTACCGCGGCACCGAGCTCGTCGAGGCGGTCAGCGAGGTCGACGGCAAGGGTGCGTACATCGTGACCCGCGACGGTGAGGGCGGCGGCATCCGGGAGGAACGCATCGAACCGCGACGCCTGCCCTCCCCCTGACCACGACTTCTTGCACTCCGGCCACCTCCCGCAGGTGGCTGGAGTGCAATGAGTCGGATGCCGTCAGCGTGCGGGGGTGCGCACGCTCACCACGCGCTCCTGCGCCGCCGACTCGCGCGCCGCGTCGATGACGGCCAGCGTGTGCACGGCATCCCACGGGTCCACGGGCATTGCGGCCTGGGGCTCCGGGGACTCCAGCGCTGCCGCCACCGCGCGGTAGAGGTCGGCCTGGGTGCTCGTGCCGCGGGCCACCGGCTCACGCTCGTCGCCGCGGTACACCCAGCCGCTCTGGCCGGGGTCGGCGTCGGCCTGAGCAGTCCACACGTGGGTCTCCCCCGTGAAGTCCGCCATGACGTAGGCCCCGGTCGTGCCGAGCATCCGCACCCGCGGCCCCGGCGCACCGGACAGCGCGGTCGCCCCCAGGTGCGAGACCACCCCCGACTCGTGGCGGCAGACGAGGAACGCGTCGTCCTCGGCGAGGGTCGTGTGCGCGGCCACGGTGGCGAACACCGAGGCGATCGGCCCGAACAGCTGCACGGCAGCGTCGACGAGGTGGCTGTGCAGGTCGAGCAGGATGCCGCCGCCGTCGGCGGGGCCGGCGTTCTCGCGCCACCGGTCCTTGGGCACCGGCCGCCAGCGCTCCCACCGCATCTCGTAGCGGAACGGCGTGCCGATCAGCCCGTCGGCGACCACCCTCGCGACGGTGGCGTGCTCGGGGTCGTAGCGCCGGTTGTGGAAGACGGTGAGTGGCACTCCGCTGGCTTCGGCATGACGCACGACGTCGGCCGCCGACACGGCATCCACCGCCAAGGGTTTGTCGACCAGGCAGGCGATCCCCGCGTCGATGACGGTGCGCACCTGCGCGGCGTGGGCGCCGCTGGGGGTGGCCAGCACCACGAGGTCGACGCCCGGCACCGCGAGCAGCGCGGTCAGGTCGTCGACGACGCTCGTTCCGGGGAACTCGGCCCTGGCGGCCGCAGCGCGTTCAGGATCGCGGGTGGACACGGCGACGACGTCACACCCGGCCTCGTGGAGCAGCGGGGCGTGGATGGTCTGACCGGAGGAACCGAACCCGGCGAGGGCGACGCGCATCATGGCGCCCAATCTAGGGCGTGCCGGAGGACGCCTGAACCGTCAGCGTGATCGTGTACGCCGGGGTCGTGCTCGTGATGACGCTGGTGCCGGGCTCGACGGCGCGAACCTCCCACTCGCGTACGCCGGAGCCGGTGACGT
>NZ_DAORSO010000053.1:15763-17654 GCF_035443565.1 Ornithinibacter sp.
CCGGTGTCGGATGCGGAACCGCAGCCGGCGAGGAGGACGAGCAGCACCACCGCGAGCGGCCCGGTGACGGCCCGGACGGCCGTCACCGGGACCTGTGCACCCATCGCGATCAGTTGCCGCTCTGGAGCGCGACCCGCTCGATGATGTCCTTCTGCGCCTTGATCTGGGCACTGGAGGACGCCGGGTTGATGCGCACCGACTCGGCCGTGAACACCGCTGCGCCGAAGGTGCTGTCCTTGCTGCCGTTGCCGTCGGTGTCGACCGGTGTCGCGAGCTTGACCGACCCGTTGGCGAAGTTCAGCCAGGCCCCGAGCAGCTGCTGGTCGAAGATGACGTTCGCCGGGGACTTGGCCGGGGAGTTCAGCACCTTGGTGGCCTTGGCCCGCGTCGAGGCGTCGGTCTTCTCGTCGAACACCATGCTGAGCGCTCCGACGATGTCGAGGTAGCACTGCAGCTCCGCCGGGGTGAAGTCGTTCGGGGCCTTGGTGCGGTACTGGTTCAGCCACCAGCCGTGCCCCTTGGAGACGTCGGCGTTGCCGGTGATGAGCACGAGCGCGCTGTCAGCCGCCGAGCCGAGGTCGTCGTCGGTCACCGTCACGTCCAGGGTGTAGGCGCACGCGTCGACGTAGGCGTGGGTCTTGCTGAAGTCGACGTCGCGCGGCTGGTTGCTCGGGCTCTTCGCCGGGTCGGTGCCGGGCGGGTTGACCAACGAGGTCTGCGTGTCGCTCGACCCGTCGCCCCAGGCCCACTTGGCGGTGAGGTCATCGCTGCCCGGGTCCACGGATCCGACGGGCACGGTCAGGTTCTCACCGGCCTCGAGGATGAACGCGGAGACGCCGTCGTAGACCTGCTCGCTCGAGGTGTCGATGACCGCGGTCGGGGCGATGTTGCCGACGGTCGCGACCTCGCTGTCGCAGTTGCCGGTGGTGTCGTCGTCGGCGGCGCACACCTGCACGGTGAACGCGCCGTCGTCGCCGTACTGGTGGTCGACCGAGAACGTCAGCGTCGCGTTCGGGCGCACGTTCTCGAGGGTGCCGGCGAGGGCGACCGGGGACGCGCCGTCGTCGAAGGAGATCGTCGCCGTGAGCGGGTCGAGCCAGCCCGGGTCGGTGACGGTTCCCGACACGGTGACCGTGCCGCCCTCGTCGATCGGCGTGATCGCGGTGACGCTGACGGTCGGGGCGACGTTCGTCACGGTCACCTGCGACGTCGCGGTCGCGGTGTTGCCGAAGGTGTCGGTCACCCGCAGCCCGATCGGGAAGACGCCGTCCTGCCCGACCGTGGAGAACGTCGGGTTCGCACCGGTCGCGTCGTCGTAGGCGCCGTCGTTGTCGAGGTCCCACTCGTAGGTGGCGATGGCGCCCGCAGACGGGTCGCTTCCGGCGGCCGAGCCGGTGCCGTCGAGCGACACGTCGGTGCCCTCAGGCGTCACGTACGGACCGCCCGCGTCGGCGGTGGGAAGGCACTGAGCCGGGATGTCGTCACTGAAGGTCGGCACGGTGTCCAGGCTTCCGGTGGACCCCGTCCCGAGACCTCGGCCGGCGAACGCCGACCAGATGAGGCACCGGTTGGCGTTGCCATCGGCGGCGAGCAGCCCGTCGCGCGCCTGCAGGAAGGTCGGGTTGGCCGTGGTGGCCTTCATGCCGTCGAGCACGAGGGAGGCCATAGCCTCGACACCGCCGGGCAGCTGGTCGCGGATGTCGTAGAGCGCGCTCGCCCAGATCTGGCCCGGCCCGTGACCGCTGCTGGCGTTGACGTCGTAGTCCTGGAAGTCGAGGTTGGAGGCGTTGTAGGCCACCGACCGGATGCCGGTGCTCGCGTTGCCCGTCACGTACTCACCGATGACGGCGTCGCCCCACTTCAGGTAGGAGATGACGTCGCTCCAGCCCTC
>NZ_DAORSO010000054.1:0-10901 GCF_035443565.1 Ornithinibacter sp.
CCGTGACGGTGCCGCAGAGCGCGTCGAGGTCGCGGTTGGTGAGGTCGGCGATGCGAGCGACCCGCAGGACTCGAGCCACCGGCCACCTCCCACACGATTCATCCCGGGCGACTGGTCCCCGGCTCCTGACCGCCCCACCGTATGTGTTCCGGCTGACACCCGATGACCGTCATCCACAGGCGGTCGGCCGGGAAGGTCAAGCGGGCAGGTTCAGGGTGAAGGTGGACCCGCGGCCAACCTCGGACACGACCGACACGGACCCGCCGTGGGCTCGGGCGATCGCGTCGACGATCGCCAGCCCCAGTCCGCTGCCACCACGTGAGGACGATCGCCCGGCCTCGACCCGGTGGAAGCGCCCGAGCACGTGCGGCACGTGCTCGGGCGGGATGCCGGGCCCCGCGTCCTCGACGTCGACCCGCACCGCGCCCGGCACCGGCTGGACGCGCAGCCACACCGCAGCCCCCGCGGGCGTGTGGCGCACGGCGTTCGAGGTGAGGCCGACGAGCCCCTGGGTCAGCCGGTCGCGGTCTCCGCTGACGATCAGCGACTGCGGGGCCTGCACGGTGACGACCCGGTCGGGTGCCACCACGCGCAGGTCGGCCGCCACGTCGCGGACGAGCACCCCCAGGTCGACGGGCTCGCGAGCCAGACCTCCCAGGGCCTCCAGGTCGTCGAGCCGGGCCAGGTCGAGCAGCCCGTCGACGAGCCGACGCATGCGGGCGGCCTCCTCCCCGATACGACGCATCGCGTCGGCCACCTCGGGGGAGGCCACCTCGGGGGAGGTCACCCCCTCAACGGGCGCCACGGCATCCGGCATGGCTGTGGTGCCCGCTCGGCCGGTGTGCAGCGCTGCGTACCCCTGCAGGGTGGTGAGCGGGGTGCGCAGCTCGTGGGACGCGTCGGCGATGAAGCGGCGCATCCGTTCCTGGGTGGCGGCGTTGCTGTCGATCATCGCGTTGAGGGCGTCGCCGAGCCGCGCGGCCTCAGTGCCGGGCGGCCCCGGCGGCACCCGGCGCGCGGTGTCGCCGGCCCGGATCGCGTCGGCGGCCTCGGTCATCGCGGCGATGGGCCGAAGCCCGAGGCGGTCGACCCATGACAGCAGCATCGCGACGACTCCCGCCACGGCGAGCCCGACGAGGCCGAGCGTGAGCGCGAGGCGACGGGTCGCGGCATCCGCGGCGGTGGTCGGCACGGCGAGCACCGCCTGGGCGCGCCCGTTGGGCAGAGGGGCCGTCACCACGCGAACGCGCGGGGCCTCGCCGGATGCCGTGGGGCGCGCCTGTGGCTCCGTGACCCTCTCGCCGGGGACCAGTGCGGGGACGAGGCCCGGGTCGCTCGTTGGGGCGAGGATCGTCGTGAGGGTGCCGTCGGCCTCCATCCGCCCGACGTAGATGTCCGAGAGCCCGGCGGCTGGTGCGCCCCCATCCGCCCGGGCCGACGCGAGCAGGATCGCTCGCGGGCTCTGGGCCAGGGCCGCGAGTTGGGCGTCGAGGCGGCCGACGAGGAAGGCCCGTTGCACGAGCAGTACGCCGAGGCCGGCGACGACGAGCACCATGGCCAGCGCGCTGACCGCGATGACGAGCCGGCGGTGCAGCGTCATCATGGCTCGCGGATCGTGTAGCCGACGCCGCGCACGGTGTGGATGAGTCTCGGGGTGGTGGCATCGACCTTCTTGCGCAGCGTCGAGATGAACGACTCGATGATCGCGCTCTCGCCGGCGAAGTCGTACTGCCAGACGTGGTCGAGGATCTGCGCCCTGGTGACGACGCGGCCGGCGTTGACGAGCAGGCAGCGCAGGAGGGTGAACTCCGTGGCGGTGAGGTGCACCTCGGCGCCGCCACGCCAGACGCGGTGCTGGTCCTCGTCGAGCACCAGGTCGTGCACCTGGTGACGGCCGAGTGCGGCCGGTGTGCTGCCTCGGCGGCGCAGGGCCAGGTGCACCCGGGCGACGAGCTCTTCGAGGGCGAACGGCTTGACGATGTAGTCGTCACCGCCGGCGGTCAGGCCGCGCACCCGGTCGGTGGTGTTGGTGCGCGCGGTGAGGAAGAGCACTGGTGCCGTCACACCCTTGGCCCGCAGGCGGCGCAGCACCTCGAAGCCGTCGAGGTCGGGGAGCATGACGTCGAGCACGACGAGGTCGGGGGATGCCGGGGTGCAGGCCGCCAGCGCCTCGTCGCCGGTTGCTGCGGTCGCCACCTCGAGCCCGGCAAGCCGCAGGGCCGAGGCCACGAGGTAGGCGATGTTCTCCTCGTCGTCGACGACGAGCACCCGAGGCGTCATGGGCCCCACGCTCCCACCTCGGACGGGCCGCCGGCTGGAGGATTCCTCGAGACTTCCTGTGGATCGCTGCGCGTGCGGTCCCGGGCACGCGTCACCTCCCGGAATGTGGGTGAAGATCGTCGGCTGGGCGCCACTTCCCACCCGCATTCGACGGGGGGCGACGGCGGGTCCTCAGATGATCGCGAGGTTTCCTTGCAGCCCCGCGCAGTCTTCGGGACGACCGTCGTGACCTGTCACCAGCCCGGGTCGGCTCGTTGGACCCCATCGACAAGGAGCACCTCATGTCCGCACTGCGCACCACCCTCGTCGCCGTCTGCCTCGGCGCCGCGGGCCTGACGACCACGGCCCTCGTCGCCACGAGCGCGACTGCCGCCCCGGCTCCGGTCGCCGCGGTCGAACAGCTCGCGGCGGCCAACTCGGGGACAGCCGCCGACACGGCATCCGCAGGCACGGCATCCGCAGACGCGGCCCGCACGAAGGCTCGTGGATGGTGGGCCGGTCTCACCGATGACCAGCGCACCTGCCTCCAGGATCAGGACATCACCCGTCCGGTCGGCCGCCTCGCCGACGCCGAGCGCACGGCCTTGCGCGCGAAGGTCGAGGCCGCCGCGAAGACGTGCGGTGTCACGCTGCCCTTCGCCGGGGCCCGGGCGCTCTGGGACGGCCTCAGCACCGAGCAGCGGGACTGCATCAGGGATGCCGGCGTCAACCGCCCGTGGGGACAGCTCACCAAGGAGCAGCGTCAGGCCGTGCGCGCCGACCTCAGGGCGGCCGCTGAGAAGTGCGGGGTCGCCCTGCCGGCACGCTCAGCCGGTCGAGAGTAGGCGAATCGCCGCGTACAGCAGGTGGCCGACGGCGATTCCTCTACTCTCGACCGTCGGTGAGTCGCGCCGCACGCGCGGCCAACGCCGCGCTCCGTTCGCGGATGACGTCGTCACATGCGTCGAGGAAGCGAGCCATGCTGGCGCCGGGGGTGGTGTCACCGAAGTACCGCCGCACCAGGGCCGCGTGGCTCTCGTCCGGCTGCGTGACCGCGGCGTCCACGACGGATGCCGCGCGGGCGGCATCCGCGGCCGTGAACAGGTCCAGCTCGCGCACCAACCCGGACTCGGGGAGCTGTGCGCGCGGCTCCGCGGGCTGGGTGACGAGCAACGGTTTGGCCGTGGCCAACCAGTCGTAGGCCACGGCGGAGATGTCCATGACCGCGACGTCCGACACCGAGAGCTGCCAGCCGAACCCGCCGCTGGTGTCGACGACGTGACCGGCGCTGGCGTCGGCCTTGTTGGCGGCCTCGATCAGCCGCACGATCTCGTCGTGTGCCGCCTTCGTCGAGCGGAGCACGATGCCCGTGCGCGGGTGCGGCCGGTAGATCACCCGGTGTCGGCCGGTGGCGAGCAGGGAGCGAACGAGGGCCGGGCCGTGGCTCTCGACCGACGAGTACCGCATGGAGGCCCGGTCGCCCTCCCAGGTGGGGGCGAACAGCACGACGGTGCGGCCGTCGCGTGGCAGCGGCGGGGCCGGGTAGTCGACGTCGACCTGGGGCCGCCCGACCTCGATGAGGTGTGACTCCTCGAATCCGATGAGCTTGCGCAGGATCCGTTCGCGAGCGGCCGTGCCGGCGATGAACACTCGGTCGTAGGCCTTCAGCTGGTTGCTCGACATGTAGTCCTTGTCGGACTCGCCGTGGCAGATGAACACGTGTGCAGGGTCGGCGAAGCGCATCGCCGAGAAGTTGGCCTGGTTCTGGTTGACGTACAGCACGGCCCGCACCGGCTGCCGGCGCAGGAACGCCTCGACGCCGTCGATGTCCGGGGCGTGGTGCACCGGGACCGGGCAGGTGCCGAGCAGTGCCTGCGTCGTCTCCCAGTGGCGGGAGAGCACCGTGACGTGGTGTCGCTCGTGAAGGCGCCGCAGCGGCTCGAACCACTGGTCGAGCTGGTAGAGGTTCTCGGGGCCATCGGTGAAGTAGACGGCCACCTCGACGGTGCCGTCCGGGACCGGTGGGCGCAGGGCGAGTGCGGCCCTGACCGCACGGCGGGCGCGGACGGCCCGCATCCCCTTGGTGAGGAGGCGCTGGACCTTCGTGACGTCGTCGCGCAGATCCATCAGGCCGTGAACCGGTCGGCCACCTCAAGGGCCCGGTCGAGGATGTCGAGCCCCTCGTTCATCTCCTCCGCGGTGGTGGTGCACGGCGGCACGACGTGGGTGCGGTTGAAGTGCACGAACGGCCACAGACCCTCGGCCTTGCACGCGGCGGCGAACTCGTTCATCGGGCCTGCGGCAGCACCGGAGGCGTTGAACGGCACGAGCGGCTCGCGGGTCTCGGGGTTGCGGACGAGCTCGAGCCCCCAGAAGAAGCCCAACCCGCGCACCTCGCCGACGCTGGGGTGCTTGGCGGTGATCTCGGCCAGGCGGGGAGCCAGCACGGTGTCGCTGACCTTGCGGACGTTCTCGAGGATGCCCTCCTCCTCGAAGATCCGGATCGAGGCCACCGCGGAGGCGCACGCCAGCGGGTGGCCCGAGTAGGTCAGCCCGCCCGGGAAGGCCCGCTGCTCGAACGTCGCCGCGATCGCGGCCGAGATCACGACCCCGCCGAGCGGCACGTAGCCCGAGTTCACACCCTTGGCGAAGCAGATGAGGTCGGGGGTGACCCCCCAGTGGTCGACGGCGAACCACTCGCCGCAGCGCCCGAACCCGGACATGACCTCGTCGGCGATCCACACGATCCCGTGCTCGTCGCAGATCTCGCGGACCCCGGCGAGGTAGCCGTCCGGCGGAATGAGGATGCCGTTGGTCCCGACGATGGTCTCGAGCATGATCGCCGCGATCGTCGACGGACCCTCGACCATGATGACGTCGCGCAGGTGCTGCAGGGCGCGCTCGCACTCCTGCGCCTCGTCGGCGGCGTGGAACTGCGAGCGGTAGGGGTAGGGGCCCCAGAAGTGGACGATCCCCGGCATCCCCGGCTCGTTCGCCCAGCGGCGGGGGTCACCCGTCGCGGTGATCGATCCCGAGGTGGCCCCGTGGTAGCTGCGGTAGGTCGTGAGCACCTTGTGGCGACCGGTGTGCAGGCGCGCCATGCGCATGGCGTTCTCGGTGGCCTCGGCCCCGCCGTTGGTGAAGAACACCTTGTCGAGGTCGCCCGGGGCGCGCTCGGCGATCAGCCTGGCCGCCTCGGAGCGGGACTCGTCGGCGAAGCTCGGGGCGATGGTGCACTGACGGGCCGCGGCCTCCTGGATCGCCGCGACGAGCTTGGGATGCTGGTAGCCGATGTTGACGTTGACGAGCTGGCTGGAGAAGTCGAGGTACTTCTTGCCGTCGTAGTCCCAGAAGTGGCTGCCCGACGCCCCCGCGATGGGCAGGGGTGCGATGAGCGCCTGCGCCGACCACGAGTGGAAGACGTGGGCGCGGTCGTCACGCGCCACGGCGGCGCCACGCTCGGCGTCGGCGAGGATCACGGGTTCGGGGAAGGTGCTCATCGGGGGCCTTTCGCTGGGGTCGCGCTGGGTTTCGTGCCGTGGATGCCGTTCGCGCTGCGGTCGCGCTGGGGCGGGACTGCCCGGGACTGCCCGGGTCAGCCCGGCAGGGTGAAGATCGTGCGGTGCCAGGGCTTGTGGGCCACGGCGGTGACGTCGTGCATGACGTGCTTGACGTTGGTGTACTCGTCGAAGGAGTAGGCCGACATGTCCTTGCCGAACCCACTGTGCCGGTACCCGCCGTGCGGCATCTCGCTGATGATCGGGATGTGGTCGTTGATCCACACGCAGCCGGCCTTGATCTCGCGGGTGGCCCGGGCGGTGCGGTACGTGTCTCGTGACCACGCGGACGCGGCCAACCCGAACGGGGTGTCGTTGGCCAGGCGGATCGCCTCGTCGTCGTCGTCGAACGGCACGACGGCCAGCACCGGCCCGAAGACCTCGTCGCGCCAGATCTCGCTGTCGAGCGGCACGTCGGTGATGAGGGTCGGCTCGTAGTAGCAGCCTCGGGCGAGGTCGCCCTCGGGGGTGCGGCCTCCGGTGACGACGGTGGCGTACCCGCGGGCACGCTCGACCATGCCGGCGACCTTGGCCTGGTGGGCGGCCGAGCTGAGCGGGCCGAGGTCGGTCGCCTCGTCGGCCGTGGGGCCCATCCGCACCGCGGCCATGAGGTCGGCCACTCCCCGCACGAACTCGTCGTGCAGCGAGCGGTGGACGATGGCGCGCGTCGCGGCGGTGCAGTCCTGACCGGTGTTGATCAGCGATGCCGCGACGGCACCGTGGATGGCTGCCTCGAGGTCGGCGTCGTCGAACACCACGAACGGGGCCTTGCCGCCGAGCTCGAGGTGCACGCGCTTGCCGGTGGCAGCCGCGGTGGCCATCACCTGACGACCGACGGCCGTCGACCCGGTGAACGAGGTCATGTCGACGTCGGGGTGGCCGACGAGGTGGGCACCCGCGACCGGCCCCGTGCCGGTGACGACGTTGACGACGCCGGGGGGTGCGCCGGCCTCGGTGAACGCCTCGGCGAACAGCACCGACGTCAGCGGGGTGATCTCGGCGGGCTTGAGGACGATGGTGTTGCCGGCGGCGATCGCGGGCAGGACCTTCCAGGCGGCCATCTGCAGCGGGTAGTTCCACGGGGCGATCGACCCGACGACGCCGATGGGCTCGCGCCGGATCGAGCTCGTGTGGTCACCGGAGTACTCGGCGCTGGCCATGCCGTCGAGGCGACGGGCGGCGGCACCGAAGAACGCGGTGTTGTCGACGGTGCCGGGCACGTCGAACTCGCGGGCGAGGCGGATCGGCTTGCCCGCTTGGCGGCTCTCGAGCTGCGCGAGCTCCTCGGCGCGCTCGTCGAGCAGCCGGGCGGCCCTCAGGAGCACGGTCGAGCGCTCGGCGGGCGTGGCCCGGCTCCACTGCTCGAAGGCCTCGGATGCCGCGGCCACCGCCGCGTCGACGTCGTCGTGGCCCGCGAGGGTCACCGTCTCCAGGGTCTCGTTCGTGCTCGGGTCGAGGACGTCGAAGGTCTCGCCACTGGAGGCGTCACGCCGTTGGCCGCCGATGTACTGGTGCATGACGCGAGCATACGCATCGGCGCGGACCTAGGAAAAGCGAACCCAGAGGCGCGTGGGGCTACGGAATCCGTCGCGAGGTGAGCAACGGCATCCGATCTCGTTCATGCGATCAGTGCTGGTAGGTGCCGTGGATGATCGCCCGACCGAGGGTCTTGAAGGCGAGGTTGAACGACACGACGGCCGGGCTCGCGTCGGCGTCGACCCCGAGCGTCGGGGCGTTCACCGCGTGGACGACGAAGAAGTAGCGGTGCACCTGGTCACCCTCCGGCGGGGCGGCGCCCATGAAGCCGTGACCGCCGCCGTCGTGCCGCACGTGGAAGGCGCCGGCCGGGAGGTCGCCCGAGGCCGCACCGGTGGCCAGTTCGGTGACGTCGGCGGGGACGTCGACGAGCACCCAGTGCCAGAAGCCGGACGGGGTCGGGGCGTCGGGGTCGAAGCACGTGATGACGTAGCTCTGCGTGCCCTCGGGGGCGCCGCTCCACGACAGCTGCGGGGAGGTGTTGCCGAGGTGGGCGACCTGGTCGTCCTTCAGCGGGGCGCCGTCGGTGACATCGGTGCTCGTCACCGTGAAGCTGGCGACCCGGGGAAGCAGGTCGTAGGGGTTCGGGGCGACGGGGCGGTCAAGGCTCATCGGGTGCTCCTTCGTCGTCGGGGGTGGCGGGGGCGTGCATGGGGGCGCCGGGTGGGGCGTGCACCTCCGACGGTAGCCCCCATGGGGCCGGCAGCCCTGCGGATGTGCGCTCTTGCTCCGATCGCAGATCCTTCCTCCGGACGTGCGCTCGTACTCCACTGGTGCGTTGCTGCACCAACGCCCCACCGGAGTACGGATCTGCGACGGGAGCAAGGTCCCGCCATCGGGAGCAAGGACTCCACTCCGGGCCGCGTTGCCAGCGCGCAGGCCCAGAGGCCCAGCCCATGCGAACGGGGCGTCGACCACCGAAGTGGACGACGCCCCGTGGGCAGAACTGGTGAGTCGGCGTCAGCCGTTCACCGCGCGCTTGAGCTGCGCGGCAGCCTTGAAGCCGACCGAGGTCGAGGCGGCGATGGCGATCTCCTCGCCCGTCTGCGGGTTGCGACCGGTGCGAGCAGCGCGCTCACGGGTCTCGAACGCGCCGAAGCCGGCGAGGCGAACGTCCTCGCCCTTGGCCAGGCTCGCGGCGATGGCGTCGAGCGCTGCACCGATGACGGCCTCGGCGGTGGCCGCGGAGACGTCGGTGCTCGCGGCAACGGCCTGGGCGATGTCCTTCTTGGTCATGTCACTCCTTGTTGCGATCTTCACTGCTCACGGTGGTGGGCACTGCGGCGCTGTCGAGGGCCTGGTCGGGCCAGGTGCTTCCCCATGCAGCGTCCCGGGCAGCACGGTAGGCCATCGGCGAGCGTTTCGTGATGATCTGCCGCCCTACGGACCCGTCGGCGTGGCAGATCTCGAGCTGCACGAGGCCCTTGCGGGAGACGGGATGCCGCAGCACCCGACCCGGCGAGGACACGCCCCGAAGGCCTGCGTCGCGGGTGGCGACGACGTACGAGAACTTCTCGTCCTCGTGCCCCAGCCGCCCGCCCTTGAGCCGGCGGTGCAGCGCCGAGCGGTCGAGTCGCACCGAGAAGTGGCACCAGTCGTCGCGGTCGGCGATGGGGCACGGGCCGTCCTGCGGGCAGGGGGCGAGCACGTGCCACCCGGTGGCCGTGAGGCGGGAGCGGGCTGCGAGCACGGCGGCGTACCCGCGCGGTGTCCCGGGTTCGATGATGAGGAGCGTCGGGGATGCCGTCGCGGCGGCGTCGACGACCGCCTCCTGGAGGGGGTCGGCCAGTTCCCCGAGCAGGTAGCTGACCACGGCCAGATCCGCCTGTGGCAGAACGGTGTCGGCGCGCAGGTGGGTGCGTTGCCAGGTGGATGCGGCCACGGGTGGCGGGCCGTGGCGGGCGATCCGCCGACCCGTTGCCAGGGCATCGGCTGACCCGTCGACGACCGTTGCGGAGGCGAGGTCCGGGAACGCCTGCGCCACGGCCCAGGTCGCCGCCCCGGTGCCCCCGCCGATGTCGACGACAGAGCCGACGCGCAGGCCGGGCACCAGGTCGGTGGTGTGGCGCACGGCGCGCGTCACCGCGGCGTGCGTGGCCGGCATCCGGTACGCCGCGTAGGCGGCGGCCGTGGTCGGGTCGTGCAGGACCTGGGCCGTCGGCGGGGTACCGCTGCGGTAGGCCTCGATGAGGGATGCCGTGGCGCGCCGCAGGGCGTCGGCCGGAAGCCCGTCGAGCACGGCCTCGAGGGCCGAGGCGAGGCTGGGGGTGAGGGGGCTCGACACGCGCACATTGTGCCGCCAGCGGGATGATCGCGAGGAGTTGCGGCGTTCTGGCTGAGTCCACGGTGTCGCGGAATATACCCACAGGGGTATGCTGTTGACGTCGCTGGACCCCAGCCGACCATCACTTCAGGAGTGTTCACCATGGCCACCGTCGAGCTCACCGCCGACACGTTCGAGAAGACCGTCACGACGAGCGACATCGTGCTCGTCGATTTCTGGGCTTCCTGGTGCGGCCCGTGCCGCCAGTTCGCGCCGACCTACGAGAAGTCGAGCGAGAAGCACACCGACGTCGTCTTCGGCAAGGTCGACACCGAGGCCGAGCAGGCCCTCGCCGGCGCCGCCCAGATCACCTCGATCCCCACGATCATGGCCTTCCGCGAAGGTGTCCTCGTCTACCGTCAGGCCGGAGCGCTGCCGCCCGCCGGTCTCGAGCAGGTCATCGACGGCATCAAGGCCCTGGACATGGACGACGTCCGTGCCCAGATGCAGGCCCAGGCCCAGCAGGCCGTGGCCCAGCAGTCCCAAGCCTGACCCAGCAGCCCGACCCCGTTCGATCCGAGAGAAAAGGCCCCGGCATGGAGCTCAACCCCGACGAGATGCAGGCGATCGTCAAGCGCCTCAAGCGTGCCCAGGGCCAGATCGGCGGCATCCTCAAGATGATCGACGACGGCCGAGAGTGCCAGGACATCGTCACCCAGCTGGCGGCGGTCTCCAAGGCCGTGGACCGGGCCGGGTTCGCCGTCATCGCGCTCGGCCTGCGCCAGTGCATCGTCGACCCCGACTCCCACGAGATGGACGTCGACTCCATGGAGAAGCTCTTCCTCTCGCTGGCGTGAGGGCGTCGTCGTGACCGCGAGGCCGGTGAGCACGAGCGCCGCCGACTGGGACCGCCGCTACGGCGGGGCTGACCTCGTGTGGTCGGCCGAGCCGAACGTGTGGGTCCGCGAGCGGTGCGAGGGCCTGCCACCCGGGTGGGCGCTCGACGTCGCTGCCGGCGAGGGGCGCAACGCGCTCTGGTTGGTCGAGCAGGGGTGGGATGCCGTGGCCACCGACTTCTCGGCCGTCGCCGTCGCGCGCATGGGCGAGATCGCCGACCGCCGCCTCGGTGACCGGCGAGGTGCGTTCACCGCCGTCGTGGCCGACGCGACCGGGCCGCAGCCCCGTCCCCCGAGTGACCTGTCGGTCGATTCGGGGACGGGTGGGTTCGAGCTGGTGCTGCTCGTCTACCTGCACCTGCCGCCCGAGCAGTGGCGTGCCGCGCTCGC
>NZ_DAORSO010000054.1:11001-16056 GCF_035443565.1 Ornithinibacter sp.
TGGTGCTGCTCGTCTACCTGCACCTGCCGCCCGAGCAGTGGCGTGCCGCGCTCGCGGCCGCGGTGGATGCCGCCGGCCCCGGTGGTGCGGTGCTCGTCGTCGCGCATGCCCTGCGCAACCTCACCGAGGGTGTGGGTGGCCCTCAGGACCCCGGCATCCTGCTCGACCCTGAAGCTGTCGTCGACAGTGCCGCCGGTCTGCCCGTCGACGTCGAGCTGGCAGAGCTGCGCGAGCGGGTGGTGCCCGGAGCCGACCGCCCGGCCCTGGACTCGGTGGTGCTGTTCCGCACGCGCTGACCCTGCGGGGTCGAGTCGCAGGTGCACGGTTTCGCGGGCGATGTCACCTCGACCCGGCCCGGCGCCGTCGACCGCTCTCCGGCGTGCCAGGTGCGGTAGCCGCCGTCGAGGTTGCGCACGTCGCGCCCGTGCTGGGCCAGGATCCGCGCGGCCGTGTGCCCGCGCACCCCGACCGCGCAGTGCACGATGACGGGGCCGTCGGGGATCTCGTCGAGGCGGTCGCGCAGCTCGTTCAGCGGGATGTGCACCGACCCGTCGATGACGCGCCCGCCCGCGCGCTCCGAGGCCTCGCGCACGTCGAGGACCACCGCTCCGGCGGCCACGGCATCCGACACCTCGTGCCACTGGATCGACCGGCTCGTACCCGTGCGCAGGTTCTCGGCGATGTGCCCGAGCATGTTGACGGGGTCCTTCGCCGACGAGAACGCCGGCGCGTAGGCGAGCTCGAGATCCGCCAGGGCGCTCGCCGTCAGCCGTCCCGCCATGGCGGTCGCGATGACGTCGATGCGCTTGTCGACCCCCGACTCGCCGACCCCCTGGGCGCCGAGGATCTCGTCGGTCAGCGGGTCGACGAGGAGCTTGAGCGCCATCGTGTCGGCGCCCGGGTAGTACGTCGCGTGGGATGCCGGGTGGGTGTGGATGGCGCGCACCTCTCGTCCCGCGGCGCGCAGCCGCTTCTCCGACCACCCGGTCGACGCGACCTGGAGCCCGAAGACGCCGACGATGGCGGTCCCGAGCACCGGCCGGTTCCGAACGGCCTGGCCGGCGATGACATCGGCGGCGCGACGGCCCTGGAGGTTCGCGGTGTTCGCGAGGGGGATGAGCGCTGCGGTGCCGTCGACGGCATCCGTCTTCTCGACCGCGTCACCGACGGCGAGGATGTCGGGGTCGCTCGTGCGCAGCTGGTCGTCGACGAGGATGCCGCCGCGCTCGCCGATCGCGAGCCCCGCCTGCTCGGCGAGGGTGGTCTCGGGGCGCACGCCGATGGCGGCGATGACGACGTCGGCGGGCAGGGTGTCGCCGGTGGCCAGGGTGACGGCGTGGGGGCCGACCGCGGCGACCGCCGATCCCAGCCGGAGGTCGACGCCGTGGGCGCGCATCCGGTCGTGCACCGGCGTCGCCATCTCGGGGTCGATGGGTGCCATGACCTGGTCGGCCGCCTCGACGACCGCCACGTCCAGGCCAAGGTGCACGAGGTTCTCGGCGACCTCGACGCCGATGAACCCGCCACCGATGACCACGGCGGTGCTGGCGCCGGCGGCGGCTGCGACGAGGGCGTCGGTGTCCTCGACGTCGCGCAGCGACAGGGCGCGCTCGATGCCCGGGATCGGGGGTCGCACCGCGCGGGCGCCGGTGGAGAGGACGAGGTGGTCGTAGGGCAGCTCGAGGTCGTCGCCCGTTTCGAGGTTGCGGACGGTGACGGCGTGGCGGGCCCGGTCGATGGAGAGCACCTCGTGGTGCACCCGGACGTCGAGGGCGAAGCGGTCGTGCAGCGACTGCGGGGTCTGCAGCAGCAGGTCGGAGCGCTGCTCGATGACGCCGCCCACGTGGTACGGCAGACCGCAGTTGGCGTAGGACACGTGGCCGCTGCGTTCGAGCACGGTGATCTCGGCGTTCTCGGACAGGCGGCGCAGGCGGGTCGCCGCGCTCATGCCGCCGGCGACACCCCCGATGACGATGACTCTCATGATGCTCAACTATACCCCGTGGGGTATGCTTGTCTCACTTCACCCCCCAATCTCGAGGAGATCCCGGCATGTGCCGAGCAGTGACCTGCCGCAAGTGCGGCAAGACGACCTGGGCCGGCTGCGGCCAGCACGTCGACAGCGTGATGCGCGGTGTGCCCAGCGGTGACCGGTGCAAGGGCCACGAGGGCGAGCCGAGCACGGGCTTCTTCTCCAAGCTCTTCGGTCGCTGACCTCGCTCCCGACGCCCCGGTGACCGCGCGGTCAGCGGGGCGTCGCGCTGCCCGTGACGAACCAGCTCCACGGGGTGGCGACCCCGCCGGAGACGAAACCCTCATAGGTCAGCTCGACGTCGTACCCTGCGCTGCGCAGCAGCCCGGCGATGTCCCGGTCGACGTGGCACCCGCCGGCGACCCGCCCCCACAGCGGCTGGATCCGTCGCTGGATGCCCGCAACTCGCCGACTCGGCGCCGCCGAGTGCTCGACGAACCGCAGCTGCCCGCCGGGGCGCAGCACTCGGCGGGCCTCGTGCAGGGCCCGCTCGACCTCGGGCACGGTGCACAGGGTCCACGTCGAGACGACGGTGTCGACACTGGCGTCGGGCACCGGCAGGTCGGAGCCGTCCAGACCGACGCGAGTGACCGGCATCCCGGATGCCGTGACGCGCGCCTTCGCGCGCGCCCACGCGAGGTCGGCGGGCTCCACGGCGAGGACCCGAGTCACCGTGTCGCCGTAGTAGGGCAGGTTGCGCCCGGAGCCGAAGCCGATCTCGAGGACCTCACCGGTGGCGCCGACGCACACGGTGGTGCGCCACGTGCCCGACGTCGCGTCGGCCAGGGCGACGTCGACCAGGCGCGGAAGAGCCTGCTCGTCCCACCATCGGCGCACGCTCGTCATCAAGCCATTGTGTCGTGGGAGGTCAGCGGGTGGGGTCGACGAGCACGATGCCGCGCGACGGCGTGGAGCCCATCGCCACGAGCGCGGAGCCGGCCTCCTCGAGCCCGAGCGGCTCACCCGGCGCGATCATCGCGCGCAGGTCCAGCCGCCGGCTGGCGATGTCGTCGAGCAGCGCGGGGTAGTCGGCCGCGGCCATCCCGTGGCTGCCGAGCACGTCGAGCTCCCACCCGATGACCCGCTCCATGGGGATGTCGGCGCGCCCCGCGGCAGGCGGCAGCAGCCCCACCTGGACGTGTCTGCCCCGGCGCCCCAACGACAGGATGCCGGTGCGGCAGGCCTCGGGGGACCCCAGTGCGTCGATGCTCACGTCGACACCCCCGCCCGCCCAGTGCGTGACGGCGGCGATCACCTTGTCAGGGCCGATCGAGGCGTCGACGACCTCGTCGGCGCCCTGGTCGAGGGCCCGGTCCAGGGATGCCGCGGAGACGTCGACGGCGCACACCCGCGCGCCACGGCTGCGGGCCACGGCCACGGCGGCGAGCCCCACCCCGCCGGCACCGATGACGACGACGCTCTCACCGCCGACCACCTGGGCCCGGGCGGCCACGGCCCGGTAGGCCGTCGCGACGCGGCAGCCCAGACCGGCCGCCATCGCCGGGTCGAGGCCGTCGGGCAGGGCCACGAGGTTGGTCGTCGCCGCGTGGACGACGACGAGCTCGGCGAACGAGCCGGGGTCGGTGAAGCCCGGCTGGCGCTGGTTCGGGCACACCTGCCCGGCACCGGCCGCGCACACGGGGCACGCGCCGCACGCGAAGACGAAGGGTGCGGTGACGGCGCGACCCAGCCACCCGGCATCCACGCCCTCACCCACGGCCCCGACGACTCCGGCGAACTCGTGACCCGGGGTGTGGGGGAACGTGGCGATGTCGCTGTCGTGGCCCATCCAGCCGTGCCAGTCGCTGCGGCACAGGCCGCTCGCGGTGACGCGCACGACCGCGCCGCCGGGGGGTGCGACCGGGTCGGGGAGGGTGGTCACGACGGGGGTGGCGCCGAACGCGGAGTAGGTCAGGGCTCGCATGCGCCCAGCCTGCCAGCCCTCTCGCCGTGAGTGCGGAAGTGGTTGCCTGGGCCACCACTTCCGCACTCGGCGCGTGGGCTGAGGGGGATCAGGATGCCGTGGCGTGCGCGCGCTCCCACGCGCCGTAGCCGCCGAGGATGTCGGAGACGTCGGCGAAGCCCTGGGCGCGCAGCAGGCTCGCGGCGACGCTGCTGCGCCACCCACCCGCGCAGTAGGCGACCACCGGGCGGCTCGGGTCGAGCTCGCCCGACCGGCGCGCCAGCTCGGCGAGGGGGATGTGGGTCGCCCCGGCCACCCCGCCGGCCTCGAGCTCGCCGGCGTTGCGGATGTCGACGACCTGCACCTCGTCGCGGGCGAACGCGGCATCCGCCTCGGCGACGGTGAGGCGGCTGGCCCGGGTCACGTCGTCCTCGTGCGAGAGGAAGTAGGCCTCGGGGTCGGCGACGTAGCCGACGACGTGGTCGAAGCCGATGCGGGCGAAGCGCGTGGCGACGTCCTGCTCGACCCCCTCGGGGGCGATGACGACGACCTGCTGGTCGGGCGTGAACACCATGCCGACCGTCTCGGCCATCCGGCCGTCGGCGGGCACGTTGATCGACCCGCGCAGGTGGGCCGCGGCGAACTCCTGGACATCGCGAGCATCGTGCACGACCGCACCGGCTGCGAGCGCCGCCTCGACCTGCTCGGCCGTGAGGGCCGGCGCCGCGGCGTCGAGGTCACGCACGTCGCGCTCCTGCTTGTTCAGGGTCGCGTTGTAGAGGAAGTAGGCCGGTGCGGCGGGCTGGCCCTCGGTGACGACGGCGACGAACTCCTCCTGCGACATCGGCTGGCAGGCGTAGTTGAAGGCGCGCTGCTCACCGATGGTCGACTGGGTCTCGGTCGACAGGTTCTTGCCGCACGCCGAACCGGCGCCGTGGGCCGGGAAGACGCGCACGGCATCCGGCAACCCCATGAGCTTGCGCTGGATCGAGTCGTAGAGCATGACGCCGAGTTCGTCGGCGGTCACGCCGACGGAGGCGAGCAGGTCAGGGCGGCCGACGTCGCCGATGAAGAGTGCGTCGCCGGTGAGGACGCCGTAGGCCACCTCGTCGTCGGCGTG
>NZ_DAORSO010000055.1:0-2164 GCF_035443565.1 Ornithinibacter sp.
GTGGAAGACGATGTCGTAGTGGTCGCGCTCGAGCGGGCTCGTCGGCGGCAGGATGACGTCCGCGTGGCGGGTGGTCTCGTTGACGTAGAAGTCGATCGCGACCATGGCGTCGAGCCCGGCGAGCGCCTCGTCGAGTCGGTGCCCTGCCGGCGTCGAGGACACCGGGTTGCCCGCGATCGTCAGCAGGGCCCGCACCTGGCCCTCACCGGGTGTCGTCATCTCCTCGGCCATGGCCGACACCGGGAACTCGCCGCCAAACCCGGGCAGTCCGCGCACGCGGGTGCGCTTGGTGCCGAAGCCCCCTGGCGAGAGCACCCCCCGCCCGATGAGGTCGACGGCCGGGGTCGTGAACATCGTGCCGCCGGGCCGGTCGAGGTTGCCCGTGAGGATGTTGATCGCCTGCACCGCCCACTGGCACACCACCCCGTGGGCCTGCGTCGACACCCCCATCCGCCCGTGGACGGCAGCCGACGGCGCGGCCGCGAGGTCCCGCGCGAGGCGGCGCACGGCATCCGCCGACATGCCGGACACCCGTTCGGCCAGTTCCGGGGTGAACCCGGCCACCGCATCGCGCACCCGGTCCATGCCGTGCACGTACTCGGCCGGGGCTGCGAGGTCGCCCTCCAGCAGTTCACGCACGATGGCGAGCAGCACCGCGGCATCGGAGCCCGGGCGGACGAAGTGGTGCTCGTCGGCGATCTTTGCAGTCTCGGTGCGGCGCGGGTCGAGCACGACGAGTCGCCCTGAGCGAGCGGCGAGCTCGCGGCGGCGCTGAGGGAAGTCGGGGACGGTCCACAGCGACCCGTTCGAGGCCGTGGGGTTGTGGCCGACGAGCACGAGCAGCGCGGTGCGGTCGATGTCGGGCACGGGCAGCAGGTACTGGTGGCCGTACAGCGCCCACGACGCGACGTGGTGGGGCAGCTGGTCGACGGAGGTGGCGGAGAACCGGTTTCGCGTGCGCAGCAGCCGCACGAGCGTGGGGTGGTGGGTCAGGGCGCCGAGGCTGTGGACGTTCGGGTTGCCGAGGTAAACCGCCAGCGCGTCGTCCCCGTGCTCGGCCTGCACCGCGCTGAGCCGCTGGGCGGCGTAGGTGATCGCCTCGTCCCACGACACCTCCTTCCACTCCCCCTGGGCGGTGCGCACCACCGGGGCACGCAGGCGGTCGGGATCGTCGTGGATGTCCTGGAGCGCAAAGGCCTTGGGGCAGATGTGCCCCCGCGAGAGCGGATCCTCCTCGTGCCCGCGCATCGAGACGATCGCGTCGGAGTCGTCGAGCTGCACCTCGAGCCCGCACATCGCCTCGCAGAGGGTGCAGGTGATGTGCCGGACGTCGCGGTCAGCCGGTGACGTCTTCGGCTGTGAGGTCATCGGCGGCGAGGGTCGAACGCCGGGACGGCCCGCTTCATGGCGGCCTCGCGGGCGATGGTCGTGTTCTTCGTCGCGAGGAGCTTGGCCTGTTCGATCCGCTCGCGCGCGAACGTGCGGCGGTCGGAGGAGGACCACGTGCGGCCGAAGAGGCGCTTGGTGGCGGCCACGGCATCCGGACTGCGGGTCGCGACCTGCTCGATGAAGGCGGTCGCCGCGGCGACCGGGTCCGCGTGCACTTCGCTGGCGAGCCCGAGGTCGACGGCGCGCTCACCGCTCACGACCTCGCCGGTCATCGTGAGCCGTTTGGCGACGTCCATGCGCACTTGTTGGGACAACGCCTGGATGCCGCTCATGTCCGGGACCAGCCCCCACTTGGCCTCGAGCACCGACCACTGCGCGTCGGCCGTCGTGAACCGCAGGTCTGCGGCCAGGGCGATCTGGAGGCCGCCGCCGTAGCAGTGACCGTGCACGGCCGCCACGACCGGGACCGGCACCCGCCGCCACGCCCAGCAGGCCTCCTGGAACAGGTTGGTCCCACGCAGCGGGTTCGGCACGAAGGATCGGGCAACCCGCGGCGGGTTCTTCAGCACCGTCGCGAAGTCGAGCCCGGCGCAGAACGAGTCGCCCTCGCCGGCGATGACCACCCCCCGCAGGGTGCGGTTCGCGCTGAGTTCACGGGCCGTGGCGACGAGGTCCTCGAGGGTGTCCAGCGTCAGCGCGTTGAGCTTGTCGGGGCGGTTCAGCCGGACCTGGGCGACGCCGCCCTCGACCCGGCACGTGAGGGTGCTCGGCATAC
>NZ_DAORSO010000055.1:2264-16022 GCF_035443565.1 Ornithinibacter sp.
AGCCGGACCTGGGCGACGCCGCCCTCGACCCGGCACGTGAGGGTGCTCGGCATACGGCCACCCTACGGACCACCACCAGATGCCGTGACGGTTGCGTGTGTCGCATCACCATGCGTCGTCCTGACGATCCGGGTCACCTCAGCCGAAGGTCTTGATCGGGGACATCCCGATCGCGGACCTCCGTTCGCGGCTGAGGGAGGTCGTAGGGGTGCTGTCAGGTTTCCTTTCCGCCCGCAAGGAATCCCTTGCTCGGTGCAGGTTCCTCTGACAGCACCCCTCACTCCCCTCTCACAGGAAATCAGCGAGCAGCGCCGCCCCGGTTGCCTCAGGAGACCTGCGCCACCGAGGAGGACGCGTCACGACCGGCCGGGCCACCGGGCCGGATCGACACCCGCCCGGGGTGGTCGCGCCGGTGGATCAGCAGCGAGATGCCGAGGATGGCCAGGCCCAGCACGGCCAGGCCCACCCCGACGACCGAGGGCGCCCGGTAGCCGTAGCCGGCCGCGATGACGAGCCCACCGAGCCAGGCGCCGAGGGCGTTCGCGAGGTTCAGCGCCGCGTGGTTGCTGGCCGCGGCCAGGGTCTGCGCCGACCCCGCGACCTGCATGAGGCGCAGCTGCAGGTTGATGACGAGGACCGACGCGAGCACCGCGGTGAGGGCGAGGACGACCAGGGCCGGCACGGCATACGACGCAACCGCCGCGAACACCCCCAGCGCCACGCCCATCCCGACCAGACCGATGACGATCGAGCGGATGACCGACCAGTCCCCCATGCGACCGGCGACGATGTTGCCGATGAACCCCGAGACGCCGAAGACGAGCAGGAAGAGCGGCACGGCGGATGCCGGCAGGCCCGTCACGTCGGTGACCGTCGGGGCGATGTAGGAGTACATCGCGAACATGCCGCCGAAGCCGACCGCTCCGACCCCGAGGGTGAGCCACACCTGGAGGCTGGTCAGGGCGCTCAGTTCGCTGCGGACGGTGCGGGTGGGGTCGGCGGGAAGGTGCGGCACGGCATACGCGATGAGAGCGACGGTCGCGACGCCGATCACCGCGACCAACACGTACGCGGTGCGCCACCCGTAGGCCTGGCCGAGCCACGTGGCGCCCGGCACGCCGAGGACGTTCGCGATGGGGATGCCGAGCATGACCCGCCCGACGGCGCGGCCGGCCTGGCCGCGCTGGGCGAGGTCGACGGCGACGAGTGCGGCGACCCCGAAGAAGGCACCGTGCGGCAGGCCCGCGAGCAGCCGGGCCCCGACGAGCAGCCCGTAGTCAGGGGCGATGGCCGAGAGCAGGTTGCCGATGGTGAAGGCCACCATCAGCCCGATGAGCAGCGCTTTGCGCGGCCAGGTGGCGCCGAGCACGGCAAGCAGCGGCGCACCGATGACGACGCCCGCGGCGTACGCGGAGATCGTGTGCCCGGCCGTGGGGATATCGACCCCGACGCCGTCGGCGATCTCGGGCAGCAGGCCCATCGTCACGAACTCGGTGGTGCCGATGGCGACGCCACCGAGGATCAGCGCGATGGTGGCCAGGGTGGCGTGACGAGGTTGGGGCACTGGACGTGCAGCGCCCGCGAACGCTGCGGCATTCCCCAAAAACGGCCCCCACCTACGATGGCGGCATGCGCGCAGCCATGGTGACCAGCCTCGACGGACCGGCCGCGGTGGAGGTGCTCGACCTGCCGGACCCCACCGACACCTCGAAGGTGGTCATCGAGGTCGCGGCGGCGGGGGTCTGCTTCCCGGACGTACTGCTGACCCGCGGCCAGTACCAGATCACACCCGACCTGCCGTTCGTGCCGGGCTCCGAGGTGGCCGGGCGGGTGCGGTCGGCACCGGTCGGCAGCGAGTTCACCGAGGGCGATCGGGTGGCCGCGTTCCCGTTCCTCGGGGGCTTCGCCTCGGTCGTGGCCGCTGACCCCGCCATGGTCTTCCCGCTGCCCGACTCGGTGACCTTCGAGGCCGCGGCGGCGCTACCGATGAACTACCTCACCTGCCACTTCGCGCTGCGCGAGCGGGGGCAGCTCGCCGCCGGGGAGACGGTGCTGGTGCACGGCGCCGCTGGCGGAATCGGCACGGCGGCCGTGCAGCTCGCCGCGGCGTGGGGCGCCCGCGTCATCGCGGTGGTCTCCTCGGACGACAAGGCCGACGTGGCTCGGGCCGCCGGCGCGCACGATGTCGTCCTCGCTGACGGTTTCAGGGATGCCGTCGCTGACCTCACGAGCCGGCGCGGCGTCGACCTCGTGGTCGACCCCGTGGGCGGCGACCGCTTCACCGACTCGTTGCGCTCGCTGTCCCCGGGCGGGCGGCTGCTCGTCATCGGCTTCACGGCAGGGTCGATCCCCGAGGTCAAGGTCAACCGACTGCTGCTGGGCAACCTCTCCGTCGTCGGTGTCGGGTGGGGTGCATGGTGGACCGGTCGCGGTGGGCCCGGACCCGCCTACCTGCGCCGCCAGTGGGACGACCTGCTGCCGCTCCTCGAGTCCGGCGCCATCGACCCCGTGATCGGCGAGGTCCGCGAGCTCGATGACGTCGTCGCGGCCCTCACCGCCGTCGACGAGCGCCGGGCGATCGGGAAGATCCTCCTCACCCCCTGACCCCCTGACCCCCTGACTTTCGCCGTGAGTGCGGAAGTGGTCGCCAGGGCCACCACTTCCGCACTCACGACGAAGCGCAGCGGCATCAGCGGGCCGAAACATCACGCTCCCTTAGGACTGACTTGAGGCAGGCGGGCGCCTCAGCAGGACACAGTGGAGACCAGCCGCGATGTGCGCGGTCCGTCGCGGCTGTCATGTTGTGCAGCCCGTGCGACGTCCCTGACCGGAGGTACACGTGTTCGACACCATCGGCGGCATCCCGCTGCACCCGCTCATCGTCCACGCGGTCGTGGTTCTCGTGCCGCTGGCCGCACTGCTTGTGCTCCTCGCGGCCCTATCGCCGCGAATCCGCGCGTGGGCAGGCATCCTCACGCCGATCACGGCCACGATCGCGCTGATCATGGTGCCGTTCGCCACCCAGAGCGGAGAGGCCCTGGAGAAGCGGGTCGCCGAGAGCGCAGCCGTCGAGGAGCACGCCGAACTCGGCGACAGCCTCGTCTTCTTCGTCCTGTTCCTGGCCCTTGCCGCCTGGGCACTGTGGTTCGTCGACCGACGAAGCCGCGCCACGGCACCCGACGGCGCTTCTGGTGGTGGAGCCGCGGGCGGGCGCCCACCCGCGATGCTCGCGGTCATGGTCCTGTGTGTCATCGCGGTGCTCGCGACGACGGTGCAGGTGGTGCGCATCGGGCACAGCGGCGCGTCCTCGGTGTGGGACGGCGTCGGCCAGCAGGTCGTGAGCAGCGGCGGGGACGGCGACTGACCCCCGACGACGTCCGGCAGGTTGGCTGCCCCAGCCACCAAGCTGCCGGACGTTGCGCGAAAGGCGTGGCACGGCATCCGGCCCCCTAGGCTGCCAACCATGGACTTCCGCAACATCTACGCCCAGGGGTTCGCCCGCGTCGCCTCGTGCACCGTGCCCGTGGCGCTGGCCGATGCGGCCACCAACGCCGAGCGGATCATCCAACAGGTCAAGGCCTGCCACGACGACGGCGTCGCGGTGGCCCTGTTCCCCGAACTCAGCCTGTCGGGGTACGCCATCGACGACCTCCTCCTGCAGGACGTCCTGCTGGAGGCCGTGGACGAGGCCGTCGTGACCATCGCCGAGGCGACCGCCAAGTTGCTGCCGCTGGTCGTCGTCGGGGCCCCGGTGCGCCACGGCAACCGGCTGTACAACTGCGGAATCGTCCTCCACCGCGGCGAGATCCTCGGGGTCTCCCCCAAGTCGTTCCTGCCGAACTACCGCGAGTTCTACGAGAAGCGGCACTTCGCCTCGGGCGCCGGTCACCAGGGCGAGTTCCTCGTGCGGCCGCACTGGCCCGGCGCCGACGCCGACGGCGAGATCCCCTTCGGCCCCGACCTGCTGTTCACCGCCGACGACCACCCCGACCTCGCCGTGCACGTCGAGATCTGCGAGGACATGTGGGTGCCGGTGCCACCGAGCCACGAAGCCGCCCTGGCCGGCGCGACCGTGCTGCTCAACCTCTCGGCCTCCCCCATCACGGTGGGACGCGCCGAGGACCGACACCTGCTGGCGCGTTCGGCGAGCGCCCGCTGCCTCGCCGCCTACCTCTACGCCGCCGCGAGCGACGGGGAGTCGACCACCGACCTGTCGTGGGACGGCATGACGATGGTCTACGAGATGGGCGATCTGCTCGGGGAGTCCGACCGGTTCCCCGACGGCCCCCGTCGCACGGTCGTCGACGTCGACCTCGACCGGCTGCGCCAGGAGCGCATCCGCCAGGGCAGCTTCCACGACAACGCCGAGGCGTACGCGGCCGACCAGGGCGGGTTCCGCGTCGTGCCCTTCACGCTGCGTCCGCCTAGCGGCGACCTGGGGTTGCGCCGCGCCGTCGACCGCTTCCCCTTCGTGCCCGACGACGAAGCCCGCCTGGCCCAGGACTGTTACGAGGCCTACAACATCCAGGTCTCCGGGCTCGAGCAGCGGATGCGCGCCATCGGCGGCGGCGACCCGGCCCGGATGCCCAAGATCGTCATCGGCGTCTCGGGCGGGCTCGACTCCACCCACGCGCTGATCGTCGCGGCCAAGGCGTGCGACCGGCTCGGCCTGCCGCGCACCCACATCATCGGCTTCACGATGCCGGGCTTCGCGACGAGCGCTGGCACGAAGAGCAACGCCATCCACCTCATGGAGTCGCTCGAGATCACGTGGGAGGAGCTCGACATCCGCCCCGCGGCGACCCAGATGCTCGAGGACCTCGGCCACCCGTTCGGCCGCGGCGAGGAGGTCTACGACGTCACCTTCGAGAACGTCCAGGCCGGGCTGCGCACCGACTACCTCTTCCGGGCGGCCAACCAGCGCGGCGGCATCGTGCTCGGCACCGGCGACCTGTCGGAGCTGGCGCTCGGCTGGTGCACGTACGGCGTCGGCGACCAGATGTCGCACTACGGGGTCAACGCCGGTGTGCCGAAGACGCTGATGCAGCACCTCATCCGCTGGGTCGTGTCGTCGCAGCAGTTCGAGGGGCCGGTCAACGGCACGCTCCTCGCGATCCTCGACCAGGAGATCAGCCCCGAGCTCGTCCCGGCGAAGGAGGGCGAGCGCATCCAGTCCACCGAGGACTCGGTCGGCCCCTACGCCCTTCAGGACTTCACGCTCTTCCACGTGCTGCGCCGCGGCTACCGCCCGAGCAAGATCGCCTTCCTCGCTGAGCACGCCTGGTCGGATGCCGGGAGCGGGCTGTGGCCGTCGGGGTACCCGGAAGGCGCGCGGCCGGCATACGACCTCGCGACGATCCGCCGCTGGATGAGGACCTTCCACTGGCGCTTCTTCGCCAACCAGTTCAAGCGATCGGCGATCCCGAACGGGCCGAAGGTCGTCTCGGGCGGTTCGCTGTCCCCGCGCGGTGACTGGCGGATGCCGTCGGACGCCGGGTCGGGTCCTTGGCTGGCCGAGCTCGAGGCGAACGTCCCGGAGGCCTAGCTGGCCTCGCCCGCGGTGAGTTCTTCGCGCAGGCGGGGCTCGGTGCGGCGCTCGGGGTGGATGCCGCGCTTGTCGGCGTAGAACTCGCGCACGAAGTCCATGTCGGCGACGACGTCATTCGTGGGCTTGAAGGTCGGGCCGAAACCTGAGGTCTTGCTCGGCCCGTCGACGAACGCGAGCGAGATCGGCAGCCCGGTCGAGCGGGCGATCCGCCAGAACCCCGACTTCCAGTACTCACCCTTGCTGCGGGTGCCCTCGGCGGCGAGGATCAGCAGGAACGGCTCGCCGGTGCGGGCCTGCGCCACGAGCTGGCGGATGACTGCTCCGGGGCTGGAGCGGTCGAGCGGGATGCCGCCGAGCCGGGGCAGCAGCCACCCGAGAGGGCCGCGGAAGATCTCCTGCTTGATGAGCACCCGGGGGGAGACGCCACCGCGCCACATGATGAGCAGCATCATGATGAAGTCCCAGTTGGAGGTGTGCGGGGCACCGACGAGGATGCCGGTTCGCGGCACCTCCCCGACGGCGGTCCAGCCGGCGATGCGCAGCACGAAGGCCGCGAATCGAGCGCGCAGCGTGGTCATCTCAGCTCCTGGTGCCAGCACAACGTCCGGCAGGTTGGCGGTTCGGGGCACCAGTCTGCCGGACGCAAGGCGACCGGTTTCGGGCGACCGACGTCAGGCGAGGGGCGAGCGTCGCCCGGCAACGGCATCCAAGGCATTGCCATCGAGGCGGAAGCGGGTCCACTCGTCCTGCGCGACCGCGCCGATCGACTCGTAGAACCCGATGCTCGGGGTGTTCCAGTCGAGCACCCACCACTCGAGGCGGTGGTAGCCACGCTCGACGCAGATGTCGGCCAGCGTGCGCAGCAGCTCCTGCCCCAGCCCTGAGCCGCGCTGCGCCGGTGTGACGTAGAGGTCTTCGAGCCAGATGCCGTGGGTGCCGGTCCACGTCGAGAACGACAGAAACCAGATGGCGCACCCGACGACCTCACCGTCGACCTCGGCGACGTGGGCGAACGCTGCCGGCTCGTGGCCGTCGGGGAACAGCGCCTGCTCCAGCTGCTCGAGCGTCGCGTCGACCTCGTGCAGGGCCTTCTCGTACTCGGCGAGCTCGCGCACGAGTTGAAGGATCACGGGCACGTCAGCGACGACAGCGGGGCGGACGCGGGAGGAGGCGGGCGGCATGGGGGTCAATCTACGGACCTGCTCGAGTTGATGTTCCCTCACGACATGCAGGGTGCGCGATATGCCGCGCTCCCTGCATGTCACCGACCCTCGCTCTGGGATGCCGGGTCGGTTCATCACGGCCGCAAACCCACCGGCTGATCGTCAGGTCATCACGCCGATCAGGTTCGGCGTGCTGCGGCGATGGCTGCTCCGTAGTGCTCGAGCGACTCCGCCATGTCCTTGACCCGCCGGTTGCGCCCCTCGACGCCGTAGACCTGCTCCGCCAGGAAGGTGCCGTCGATGAGGATCACCCCGAAACCCGCCAAGCGATCCGCGACAGCACGAGCCACGTCCGGACCCTCGGCCTCGAAGGCGATCTCGACCAGTTCGTGCATCCGCACGCGGGCCTCGGTGCGAACCCGGTCGAGGATCACCGCCACGTCAGGGTCGCGGTTGGTGATGAGCAGCAGCAGGAAGAGCCGCAGGAACTCCTGGTGCTCATCGAGCAGCACGGCGACCTCGCGCAGCGACCGTCGCAGCCGGGCACCGGCGTTGCCGCGGGTTCCCTTGATGGTGATGGCGTCGAAGAAGCGACGGGCGCCGCGTTCCATGACGGCGGCGGCGATGGCTGCCTTCGAGTCGAACTGCCAGTAGATCGAGCTCTTCTGGATCCCCGACTCCTTGATGATCGCCGAGATGCTCGCCCCCTCGTAGCCGTGCATCGACATCACCCGGGATGCCGCGTCGAGGATGTACCTGTACTCCCGGGCCCGCGCCGTCACGGTCAACGACTGGTCGCTGCGCATCCTCCAGGAGCTCGGGGTCGCCGAGCGCGTCAAGGAGGACATGGACATCGCCCGCTCGGTGACCTGGAAGACGCACGACGACCACCTCGTGCTGCGCCTCGTGCCGTCCCAAGACGTCCTCGGCCACCCGCCGGCGATGATGATCTACCAGCCCGAGATGGAAGCCGTCATCCGGGAGAACGCCGCCGGGTACGACTCGCTCGACGTGCGTTTCGGGCACTGCTTCACCGGCCTGACCCAGGACGCCGACGGGGTGACGCTCATGGCGACGGATGCCGACGGCATCCCCTACGCACTTCGGGTGCGCCACGTCGTCGGTGCCGACGGAGGCAGCAGCCGGGTACGGGAGAACGTCGGCCTGACGATGGTCGGCGCCACCCGCCCACGACGGTGGATGGTCATCGACGGGGAGGTGCTGCAGCCCTGGCCGGACTGCGACGAGCTCGTCTTCTGGTCCGACCCCGTCCGCCCCGTCGTCGACATCCCGCTGGCCAAGGGCAACCACCGCTGGGAGATCCCCCTCGGCGCGGGCGAGGTGGACGAGGACTACGCCACCGAGGACCACGTCTGGGAGCGGTTGTCGCAGCTCGGCATCAGCCGCCGAGACGCCCGCATCAAGGGGTGGGCGTTCTACAGCCACCACGTGCGGCACGTCGACGCCTGGCGCAGGGGTCGGGTCGTCCTCATCGGTGACGCGGCCCACCTGATGCCACCGTGGGCCGGTCAGGGGATGCAGTCCGGCATCCGTGACGCCCACAACGTCGCGTGGAAGCTGGCCGCCATCTGCCAGGGCCGCGCCGACGAGGCCCTGCTCGACACCGTCGAGTCCGAGCGCCGGCCGCACGTGCAGATGCTCACGACCATGTCGCAGCGGCTCGGCCAGCTCGTCGAGGCCGACAACCCCCTGCTCGTCCGGGTGCGCAACGCCCTCGGGCCCGTGCTGATGCACATGCCCGGCGCGAACCGGATCCTCCTGCCGCGCAGCAGCACCATCCGCTTCCAGCGGGGATGGGTGACCGGGACCCCGGGACGGCGCAACGCACTGGGCCGGATGATCCCGCAGCCGACCGTCTTCGACCGACAGGGCCGCGAGCACCGCTTCGACGACCTCGTCGGGTCCGGCTTCGTCGTGATCGGTGCGGATGCCGACCTCCGCGACTCGATGACCGCTCACCAGGTCGCGGCGTGGGCGGCGCTCGGAGCCCGGTTCGTCACCGTCCGGCGGTCGTTCTCCACCGCCGACGATCCCGACGTCGTCATCGACACCACCGGGTCGCTCACCGACTGGATGAAGCGGTTCCACGCCCGGGTCCTCGTCGTGCGGCCCGACCGCTTCGTCGCCGCCACCGACGCCACCGGGCTCGACGTCCCGGCCCCCCGCGGCAACCTCGACCGCACCACCTCGGCGACGTCGCACGCTCCCGCCCCCTCTCCCACACCCATCCGCGCCTGAACCGCGAAGGACCGCTCATGACCCAGTTGCGCACCACCGACGTCGACCTCGGGCGGTGGATGCTGCGCACCCACCAGGTCGGGGACCCCGCCGACCCGACCATCCTCTGGCTGCACGGGTCCGGCCCCGGCGTCAGCGCCCTGTCGAACTGGGAAGGCGTCCTCGGGCGGCTTCCCGGCTTCCACCACGTGGCCCCCGACCTGCTCGGCTTCGGCGAGTCGAGCCACCCCGACCTGCCCCTCGGGGTGGCGCACTCGGCCGAGGAGCGCGCCAATGCGCTCCTCCAGCTGCTCGACGTGCTTGGCGTCGAGCGCGCTCACCTCGTCGGCAACTCCATGGGCGGCATGATCTCCCTGTTGTTGCTCATCGCCCAGCCGTACCGCTTCGACCGCGCCATCCTGATGGGAAGTGGTGGCGCTCCCATGACCCCCACCCCCGACCTGTTCGCGATGGTGAAGTACTACGACGACCCCTCGCCGGAGGCGATGCTCAGCCTGATCAGGGCGTTCATGGTCGACACCAGCCGCTACGGCGACGCGATCGAGCAGATCGCCGCCGACCGCGCCCGGTACGCCGCCCGGGCCGACATCCGCCGCTCCCACGAACGCACCTTCTCACCCCAGGGGCCACCGCTGGTCTTCACCCCCGAGCAGCTTGCCGGCATCGACCACCAGGTGCTGCTGCTGCACGGCCGCGAGGACCGCATCATCCCCGTGGCCGCCTCGCACCACCTTGCGCAGCACCTGCCCAACGCCCAGCTGCACGTGCTCCCGAACACCGGGCATTGGGTGCAGATCGAGCAGGCCGACCGGTTCGTCGCCCTCGCGGAGCTGTTCCTCGGAGAGGCCACCTCGGCGGCGCGTGCCGAGCAGGACCCCGCAGCATGATCGACGTCTTCGGCTCCGTCCAGCTCGGCTACCTCGTCGTGGAGTCCAACCGCCTGTCCGACTGGCGACGCTTCGGAGCCGACGCCATCGGGCTGCACGTCGACACGCTGACCAGCGACGTCTCCCGCTTCCGGATCGAGGACCACACCTGCCGCTTCCTGCTGCAGCGCGGCCCGGCCGAGGACGTCACGGCCTTCGGCTGGCAGGTCACCAGCCACGAGGTCTTCGACGAGATCCTCTCCCGCGTGACCGCGCGCGGCCTCCCGGTGCGTGAGGGCACCCCGGAGGAGTGCGCCCTGCGCGGCGTCGAACGCCTCTGGCGCTTCGCCGCACCCAAGGGCGGTGTCACCGAGATCTTCACCACGCCCACCCTCACCCCGGAACCGCTGCGGATGACGGCATCCGGCTTCGTCACCGGTGACAGCGGCATGGGGCACGTCGCCATCACCAGCAAGGACGTGCTCGGGGTGCACAGCTACTACGCGACGCTGTTCGACGCGCGACTGTCCGACTTCATCCTCGAGCGGATCGGCCCGATGAAGCTGCGCATCCGGTTCCTGCGAGTCAACCAGCGGCACCACTCCGTGGCCATCGCGAACGTCCGGCAGGTGTCGGCCGACCCCATCCGAACCCGGATCCAGCACGCCAACATCCAGGTCGCGACCCTGGACGACATGGTCGCCTCCTTCGAGCGCGTCACTGCCGAGGGGTTCCGGATGATGTGGTCGATCGGCCAGCACACCAACGACCGCGAGCTGTCGTACTACTGCCGCACCCCGTCCGGCTTCGAGCTGGAGGTCGGCTGGAACCCCGTGCTGGTGACTCCCGAGCTGGAGTCCACCTGGGAGCCGACCACCTACCCCGGCATCTCGACCTGGGGCCACACCCCGGTCGGCGAGGACGTCGTCCACAAGCTGACCATGTTCCGCCACGCCGTCACCTCCCTGACCCACGCCGAGGCCACGGTGCCCCAGGCCCGGCATCCCGAAGCACTGCCCGTGTCCGTCCACTAGTCGCGGCCGCACGCCGACGGTGACGTTGGATGCCGTCCGGCGGCGTCCTCGTCGTCGGCGACGTCGGGGGGCGGGACTACGTTGAGTTCATGGAGATCACGATCGTCGAGGGCGACATCACCGCCCAGGACGTCGACGCAGTCGTCAACGCCGCCAATCGCGCAATGCGCGGTGGTGGCGGCGTGGATGGAGCCATCCACCGTGCCGGTGGGCCAGCCGTCCTGGAGGACTGCCGCAGACGGTTCCCGGCAGGGCTCGCTACGGGCGATGCCGGTTGGACGACGGCAGGCTTGATGCCGGCGCGGTGGGTCATCCATGTGGTCGGTCCGAACTACAACCGCGGCGAGCGCGACCGCACTCTGCTGACCTCCTGCTACCAGCGGGCGCTCGCGGTGGCCGACGAGCTCGGTGCACGGACGATCGCCTTCCCCCTGGTCAGCGCCGGCAGCTATGGCTGGCCGAAGTCCGACGCGATCGACGCAGCCCTGGAGGTCTTTCGATCAGCGCAGACCCAGGTGGCCGAGGCGCGGATGGTGGCGTTCGACCGTGCGTCGTATGCCGCGATTGAGGACGCACTTCGGCGGGGATGACCCCGCCAGGTGGATCGTCGCTGCGCGGCGCTGGTCAGTGGGGTCGGGCGGCGGTGCGCAGCACCGCGGTCAGCGCCGCGAGGTCCCCGGCCGCGGCGTGAGCCGCACCGACGTCGAGGCGGGCTCCGGCCGCGATCGCCGGCCCGGCCACCCGCACCGCGCGGGCGATGCCCGGGCCGTGGGTGACACCGCAGGCTGCCACGAGCCGGTCACCGACCACGGAGAGCACGAGGAGGCCGCCCGGCACGTCGAGCACCTCCTCGCGCGCGCCTGCCGGGGCGACACCCATTGACTGCACGGTCGCGTCGTACTGGTCGGACCACCACCACGGCACGTCGGTGAAGGCATCGTCCTGGCCGAGCACCGTGTGGGCGGCCACCTCACCCTGGCGTCCGGCCGCCGTGAACGACTCGAGCCGGATGCCGTGTGCCTCACCCGGGTGCCGCGTGCGCACCGCATCACCCGCGGCGAACACGTGGGGATGTGACGTGCGTCCCGTGGGGTCGATGAGGATGCCGTCGTCGACCGCCAGCCCAGCGGCCCGCGCCAGCCCATCACGCGGGACGATGCCGATGCCGGCCACCACCGCGTCGGCCGGCACGACGGTTCCGTCGGCCAGCCGGACACCGGTGACGGCACCGTCCGGCGAGCGCAGCACGGCATCCGGCGCCACACCCGTGCGCACGACCACCCCGTGTGCCTCGTGAAGGGCGCACAGCCACCCGGCCACCGCCGCGGGGACGCCTCGCGCGAGCACCCGGTCTGCGGCCTCGAGGACCACGACGTCCACCCCGCGGGTCGCTGCGGCGGCCGCCACCTCGAGCCCGATGACGCCTCCGCCGACGATGACCAGGCGGCTCGCGTGGTCCAGCGCCTGGGAGAGCGCCGCGGCGTCCGTGGTGTCACGGAGGTAGTGCACGCCCTCGCCGTCAGCCCCCGGCAGGGCGAGACGCCGGGGCTGCGCCCCCGTCGCGAGGATCACCGACTCGAAGGGGACCACGTCACCGGATGCCGTGACGAGCCGCCTCGCGTCGGGGTCCAGGCTGGCGACCGTCGTGTTGGTGCGCACCTCGATGCGCTCGCGCCACGGATCCCCCGCGGGCCACACCTCGGGCACCGTCGCGCCCGGGAGCAGCAGCACGTCCTTGGACAGCACCGTGCGGTCGTACGGGGACCGGTCCTCTGCGGTGAGAAGAATGACGTGCCGCCCTGCGGCCGCGAGGGCGCGCGCCGCGGCACCGGCCGCGGGACCGCCGCCCACGACGACGGCATCCGGTCGGTGGGAGCTCATCGGATGCTGCTGCGCCGGCTCATGCGCCCTTGGTCGCCGTGCACAGGAACACACCGAACTCGCGGTCGCCCTTGAGGATCGTCGTGGCGTCAACGAAGGCGACGTCGGCGAATCCTGCGTGTGCCAGCTGCTTAGCGAGGCGGTCCCTGTCGAATCCATGATGGCCGTCGAAGTCGACCTTCTCGGCGTGGAAGGCGCCCTCGGGATCCTCGTCAAGGTCCGCGATGGCCACATGACCACCGGTCACCAAGAGGCCCGCCAGGGACCGCAGCAGCGCATCGAGGTCCTGCACGTGGTGCAGCGCCATCGAGCTCCAGGCCACGTCATAGGTGCCATCAAGAGAGTCCGTCGTGAGGTCTGCCCGCACAGCGCGAAGTCGGTCACCGAGCCCAGCCGCATCGATCCGCTCCTGTGCCACCTGCACCATTCCTGCGGAGGGATCGGTCACGACAACGGAACCCACCCTGTCGGAGAGCAGGATGCTGAGGCGACCGGTGCCACCGCCGATGTCCAGCGCACGCATCCCGGGGTTGAGGCTGACCGCGCGTGCGATGGCCTGTGCCACGGCGACCTGCCGCTCCTCGTGGCCGGGGGCGTCGTCCCATGTGGCGGCCTCGTCATCGAACCGCTTGTGTTCGTGCATGCAGTCGACCCTAGTCCCGACGCCACCGGCCGAGAATCATGCACTGAGCCGGGAGGAGAACCTGGCCTGTTTGGGCTATGGACGCTCGCGCCACCTCCTCACTAGCGTGTGCCTCGCTGGCGTGGCCGTGAAGGCCGCGTCCAAAGGTCAAGGAGGACTCGTGTTCGGTCGATTCCTGCTCACCACTTTGATGATGGTCGCGTCGGCAACAATTGCCGCACCGGTCGCGAGCGCCGGGCCAGCGGTGAACAAGTGTCCAGCTGCAGGTGGCGTCAAAGTGCTTGCGGCTGAGAGCCCCGCAACCATCGCGGTGGAGCAATAGTCAAGACCTGTGGATCGGCGTGTCACGCGACTTGTTGATCGC
>NZ_DAORSO010000056.1:0-15861 GCF_035443565.1 Ornithinibacter sp.
GGGGTGAGGTCGTGGATGACCTCGGCGAGGTCTGCGGGCTTGAGGTCCTCGTAGGCCTCGACCAGCCGAGCGGCGCTCTGCGCACTGCTCGACGTGCGCAGCCCGACGACGTCCTCGATCGCCACGAGCCTGGTCTCACCCCGCCGGCGGGCCAGTCGACCCAGGCCGCCACGGGGGGCGCCGGTGCGCACGAAGGCGCGGGCCACGCTCCAGCCCCGGGAGCCGTGCTGCTCGATGCCGACGTCCTCGACCGTCGCCGCGAGCAGCCCACCCTCCTCGGTGCGCACCTCGACGGGGCGCTCGAACAGCTCGGCGACCACGAGCGTCTCGTTCCCGCGCTGCTCGAACCGGCGCATGTTGACCAGTCCGGTGGTGATCACCTGACCGCCCTCGACGGAGGTGACCCGGGTCATCGGCACGAACACCCGCCGCCGGCCGGCCACCTCGACGACGAGCCCGATGACGCGCGGACGGGTCCGCGCGACGTTGAACGTCACGACGACGTCGCGCACCCGGCCGACCTGGTCACCGAGGGGGTCGAAGACGCTCAACTCGGTCAGGCGGCCGACGAAGGCGCGGGTCGGCGTGCTCACTGGCACAGGCTATCGGGGTGTGGAGCCGCCGAGGCGGTCAGGCGGGCGGGGTGTTGCGGCGGGCGCCGGCCCGGCCGCGCCAGTGCCACGGACGCCACCGAGCGGTGGTCCCCGGCCCGGACGGGACCGACATGCTGCCGGAGTCGGACGGGTACGCCCCGGGCCCGTGGACGAGCCTGCCGTGGGGGGTGAGCACGTGGATCGTGCACCCCTGGGCCCATCGCTGCGCGACGTCTCCCACCGCATTGAGGCGCTCAGGGCGCAGGACCTGCACCGCGGCATCCCAGTCCTCGTCCGCGGGAGTGAGCTCGCGCGACGTCGCGCGAACGCTGAGCAGCAGCCCACCGCTGTCCTTGCTGCGCAGGACCAGCTCCACCTCGTCGGGCAACCACGGCAGGCTCTGCTCGCCGGGCCCGGACACGACGTAGGCAGCCGGCCCCGTGCCGCGCTCGTCGCCGTCGTCGTGCCACACGTGCCAGACCGGGTGGGTGCCGGCGCCGGGCACGCGGATCCAGAGCAGGCCCGACTTGCTCGCGGCCTCGTGGATCAGCCGGGTGACGTTGGTGGTCGGGGCACCCGGCGTGACCTGCGTGGAAGCGTCATCCGTCACACCGTGAACTCTCTCACAACGCCCCACCGGGCGGCGCTGCTAGCGTCCCGGCCAGACCTGCATCTCGCCGACCTCGTGGACAAGGGACCCCCGCATGCGCAGCGCCAAGGACTTCTTCACGCCCCTCGCGGTGGGCGCACCCGTACCCGTGCGGGAGGTGCCGGCGCGGCCAAGCCGGATGATCCACTTCTTCGACCCCAGCAACCCGCGGATGGCGGCCAAGGTGCCCCAGCTCGTCGGGACGGTCGACGTGCTTCTGGGCAACCTCGAGGATGCCGTCAAGGCGGAGAACAAGGATGCCGCCCGCGCCGGCCTGGTCGAGATCGCCCGCGCCACGGACTTCGGCGAGCACACCCAGCTGTGGACACGGATCAACTCCCTGGACTCACCGTGGGTGCTCGACGACCTCACGACCCTCGTCACCGAGGTGGGCGACCGCCTCGACGTCGTCATGGTGCCCAAGGTGCAGGGGCCGGAGGACATCCACTACGTCGACCGGCTGCTGGCCCAGCTCGAGGCGAAGGCGGGGCTGACCCGGCCGATCCTCGTCCACGCGATCCTCGAGACGGCCCGCGGCGTCGCGAACGTCGAGCAGATCGCGGGTGCCAGCCCCCGGATGCAGGGCATCAGCCTCGGCCCCGCCGACCTCGCCGCCGACCGCCGGATGAAGACGACCCGCGTCGGTGGCGGACACCCCGGCTACCTCGTGCGTGCCGACCCCGTCGGCGGGGACATCACCGGCTCCCGCCCCACCTTCCAGCAGGACCTCTGGCACTACACGATCGCCCGCATGGTCGACGCCTGCGCGATGCACGGGATCTTTCCGTACTACGGCCCCTTCGGGGACATCGCCGACGTCGTCGCCTGTGAGGACCAGTTCCGCAACGCCTTCCTCCTCGGCTGCGTCGGCACGTGGACCCTGCACCCCGCGCAGATCGCCATCGCCAAGACCGTGTTCAGCCCCAGCGCGCAGGACGTCGCGCACGCGCGGCGGGTCAAGGAGGCCATGGGCGACGGGACAGGGGCGGTCATGCTCGACGGGAAGATGGAGGACGACGCGAGCCTGAAGCAGTGCCTGGTCATCCTCGAGCTCGCCGACCGGCTCTCGGCCAACGACCCTGAGCTCGCCGCGCTCTATGCCGGTGCCGCGGGCACGACGGATGCCGGGGCGCAGGCATGAGCGCCGCGACGGACTACCGGCCTCGTCGATCGGTGCTGTACATGCCGAGCAGCAACGAGCGTGCCCTGGAGAAGGCCAAGACCCTGCCCGTCGACGGCCTCATCCTCGACCTCGAGGATGCGGTGGCTCCTGACCACAAGGCCACGGCCCGCGACAACGCGTGCGCGGCCGCGCGCTCGGGTGACTACGGCCAGCGCGAGGTGACGATCCGGGTCAACGCGAGCGGCACCCAGTGGCACGACGACGACCTCGCCGCCGCCTGCGCCGCCGGCCCTGACGGGATCGTCGTCCCCAAGGTCGACTCGGCGCAGGAGGTGCTCGACCTCGTGGCCGCCATGGAGCGGCACGGCGCACCCGAGCACACCCGGTTGTGGGCCATGATCGAGAGCCCCGCGGCGGTGCTCGCCGTGGGTGAGATCGCCGCAGCGTCACCTCGACTCGCTGCCCTGGTGATCGGCACCAACGACCTCGTCAAGGAACTCGGGGCCCGGCACGTTCCCGGCCGAGAGCCACTGCTGACGTCGTTGTCGCTCGCCCTGCTCGCCGCCCGACGCTCGGGGGTCGCGATCCTCGACGGTGTCTACAACGACGTCACCGACCTCGACGGGTTCGTCGCGGAGTGCCGCCAGGGCGCTGACATGGGCTTCGACGGCAAGACGCTCATCCACCCCGGCCAGGTCGGGCCGTGCAACGAGGTCTTCGCGCCGTCACCGGCCGAGATCGAGGACGCGCACGCCCTCGTGGCCGCCTGGGATGCCGGTGCCGGCAGCGGTGTCGTCACTCACCGAGGGCGCATGGTCGAGCACCTGCACGTCGAGATCGCCCGCCAGGTCATCGCGACCGCGCAGGCCATCGCCGACCGCGCCTGAGGGGGGCGCGCACCGCCGCGTCGGACCTCAATCCGGCCTCGATGCCCTCACCTGAGGGATGATTGGCACCGTTGGTCGGTTCGACACGTCTGGAGTTTCGCTGATGCCTGGTCACCTGAGCGTTCGCGCGGCGACGCCCGGTCTGGCCCTCGCGGGTGCGCTCGTCCTCGGGGGATGTGCGGGGCTCGGCGCGTCCTGGTCCTCCGACGCGGCCGCACCGCAGCAGAGCACGACCAGCGCGGCCCCGCCGTCGGTCGCCCCGGACACGCCGTCGCCGTCCGTGTCCAGTGCCGCCCCGTCGGTGAGCGCCCCGACGGCATCCACCCCGGTGCCCACGGTGACGCAGAGCGCGTCGTCCGCCACCCCCTCACCGACCACCAGCGCAGCCCCGAAACCATCGCCGAGCACGACGAAGGCTCCCAAGCCGTCCCCCAAGCCCTCGGCGAAGCCGTCCGCGAAGTCCAGCCCTTCCCCGTCGCCGACGGCCAAGCCGCGCACCACCTTGCGGCTGGGTGATCGGGGGCCCAAGGTGCTGGCCACCCAGCAGCGGCTCACCGAGCTCGGCTACTGGCTCGGTACGCCGGACGGCCACTTCGGTGCCCTCACCCAGCAGGCGGTCTTCGCCCTGCAGAAGGCTGCCGGCCTCTCACGTGATGGTTCGGTCGGCCCCAAGACCGCCAAGGCGCTCGCCGACGGCATCCGACCGCGGGCGACCCTGTCCGGCAACGGGGTCGAGATCGTGCTGGACCGCCAGCTGCTGCTCGTCGTGCGCGGTGGCACGGTGAGGACGATCCTCAACACCTCGACGGGCAACCGTGAGGAGTACACCTCCACCTCGGGCAACCGGGCCATCGCCGTCACGCCGAAGGGGACCTTCAAGGTCTACCGCGGGGTCGACGGGCCGCTGACCAACTCGCTGGGGCAGCTGTGGCGCCCTCGCTTCTTCTACCGCGGCATCGCCGTGCACGGCTCGCCGAACATCCCGCCGTGGCCGGCCTCCCACGGGTGCGCCCGGTTGAGCAACGCGGCGATCAACATGATCTGGGACAAGAACCTCATGCCCATCGGGAGCACGGTCGTCGTGCGCTGACGCCCCGGCGACCTCGTGCGCTGACGCCCCGGTGAGGCGTCACTCGCCGGGGTAGACGACCCCGACCTGACGGCGGGTCTCGTCCATGGTGGCCATGACGCGACGGGTGGCGTCCCACGGCATCGACCACGTCTGCGTGCGCCCCGCCGCCAGGGCCCGCGCGAACTCCGCGGCCTGGTAGCGGAACCCGTGGTCGAGCACCGGTGCGACGAACTCGTCGAGGACGGTGTCGTCCGGTGCCACGAGGCGCACGCGGCTGTCGACCGCGTAGAAGACGCCCGAGATCTCGAGCCGTGCGGCCGTGCCGACCACGCGTGCGGGGCACGCGGTGGCCGCGGCCATCGAGCACCACAGCCGGGCGAGCTCCCCGGAGGGGCCGCGGCCGTCGATGGTCGTCGTGGCGTCGACCCCGAGGTCGGTGAGGACGCCACGCGCCGTCACGTCGGCGAGGCTGCCGAGCACGTGGTCGGCGAAGGAGACGGGGTAGACGCCGAGGTCGAGCAGGGCCCCACCGGCGAGCTCGGGCTGGGACAGGCGCGCCGGGCCGTCGGGGTAGAGCAGCTGGCCGTGGTCGGCCTCGACGACCACGACGTCACCCAACGTGCCGGCGGCGACCGTGCGGGCGATCACGTCGTAGTGCGGCAGGTAGCGGCTCCACATCGCCTCGGCCGTGAGCAGGCCACCTGCCTGCGCGGCGTCGAAGACGTGCTCGGCCTCGCGCAGGCTACGGGTGAAGGCCTTCTCGACGAGCACCGGCTTGCCGGCCCGCAGGGCGAGCAGGGCGTGCTCGTGGTGCTCGCTGTGCGGGCTGGCGACGTACACGGCATCCACGTCCGGGTCGGCGACGAGGTCGGCGTACGACCCGTGGGCGCGCTCGACCCCGTGGCGCTGCGCGAACTCCCGGGCCCGATCCAGGGACCTCGACCCGCAGGCGACGACGCGCGACCGCGTGCCCGTGGCCACGGCATCCGCGAAGGTGTTGGCGATGCCGCCCGGGGCGAGGACGCCCCAGCGGATCGCCGGGGCGTCCATCGGGTCGGGAACCGTGGACGCGGCGAGGGTTGCGGGGGCAGCGGGGGCGGACGACATGCGGCTGATCGTATGCCGTCCGCCCACCTCAGAAGCGGGACGTCGCCTCGGCCACGAGGTCGCCGACGAACTCACCGGCGTCGACGTCCAGGCCACGCCGGGCGAACCACGTCGCCATCGTCGTCGCGTCGCGCGCCAGGAAGTCGAAGCCCTGCGGGTTGCCGATGACGTCGACGATCTGCGGCCAGTCGATGATGACGAGCCGCTCGTCGTGCAGCAGCACGTTGTAGGGCGACAGGTCGCCGTGGGCCCACCCGTGGTGCGCGAGCGTGAGCACGGCGGTACGCAGCTGCTCGAAGAGGTCGGCGAGCAGGTCGGGATCAGGCCTGGTCGCCACGAGCCTGGGGGCGGCCACGGGCGTCGGGCCGCTGACGTCACCGACGAACTCCATGAGCATCTCGGTCTCGTCGAGCTGCACGGGGTAGGGCACCGGCAGGCCGAGGGCCCAGAGGGTGCCGAGCGCGCTGAACTCGGCCGCGGCCCACTGCCCCGAGATGAGCTGCTTGCCGAACTCGGTGCGGGTGGCCATCGCACGCATCTCCCGACTCTTGCGCACCCGCCGGCCCTCCAGGTAGCCGGCATCGCGGTGGAAGAGGCGGTGCTCGCCGCTGCGGTAGCGCTTGGCGGCCATGGTGCTGCTGCGCTCGGTGCCCGGGACCCACCGGCGCAGCACGTGCACGTCGGCTTCCTTGCCGGTCTTCAGCACGCCGAGATCGGCCTCGACGGCGCCGAGGTCGGTGATCACCCAGGACGGGCGCGGCTTCGGGCCGTGGGTCGCGCCGTCCCAGGTGGACCAGCGCTCGCCCTCGGTGGGGGCGTCAGGTGAGGTGTCGGTGGCGAAGAGCTCCTGCTTCGCCGGCAGGTGGAACGGCTGGTGTGCCACGGGGGTGCTCCTGATCGAGAGAGGGAAGGAGGGGCTCGGTGTGGGCCCGGACAGTCGTCGACATGTCGGCCTCCTCTTCCGGATCAGGGTCTGGTGCTCAGCGACGGCGGATGCCGTGTGCTCACCTCCCAGCGTGCCGCACCCCCGGCGCCGGTCGCCACTGGTTTTCCCGCGTCATGGCGATCGCGTGGTCAGGGGAGTCGGGACAGCGTGGCCAGCACCGGCGTCGTGGGGACGAGCGTCAGGTGGGCGCCGACCGGCAGGTGGTCGGCGTCGGTGGACCTCGTCGGGGCGACGCGGTGGCTGCGCAGGATCAGCGCCAGGGCGAGCACCGACTCGACCATCGAGAAGTGTTGGCCGATGCACGCCCGTGGACCCCCACCGAACGGCATCCACGCATAGCGGTGTGCCGGCTGCGGCCGAGGTCCGTTCGTCGTGAAGCGCGACGGGTCGTAGATCAGGGGATCGACCCAGAAGTCGGGGTGGCGGTGGATGGTCCACGGCGCCACGACCACGGAGGTACCCGCCGCCACGGGGTAGCCCATGATCTCGTCGTCCTCGACGGCGAGCCGACCGAGGACCGGCGCCGAGGGGTAGAGGCGCATGGCCTCCTTGAGCGCCGCCGTCGTCTCGGGGAGTGATGCCGCGTCGGTGGCGGAGGGGCGCCGCTCCCCGAGCACGTCGTGCACCTCGGTGCGCAGGCGGTCCTGGACGTCCGGATGACGACCCAGCAGGTGCAGTGTGTAGGTCAGGGCGCTGGACGTGGTCTCGTGCCCCGCGAGGAGGAACACCAGGGCCTGGGCGCGCACCTCCCCGTCGGAGAGCAGGCGCTCGCCGTCACGCGCCGTGAGCAGGTGGCCGAGGAGGTCGTCGCCCCCGGTGGTGCGACCGCTGCGGCGGGCCTCGACCATGGCGTCCACGAGGTCGACGAGGTCGGTGCGGGCCGCTCGGGCGCGCCGAACCCCGGCGGTCGGGATGGCGGCCGGCAGGCGGAGGGGCGTCAGGCCGCGGGAGATGATGGCGGCGGAGAGAGCGGGGAAGGAACGGCGCACGCGCTGGGTCGCGTCCGACGCGGACTCACCGAACAGTGCCCGCAGCACGACGCGCAGGGTGAGGTGCTGCATCCGCTCGCCGAGGTCGACCGGGGTTGGGGCGGCGGCGACGGGCCACCCTGAGATGACCGACTCCATCTCCTCGACCATGAGGTCGGTGTAGTCGTTGACCGCGGCGTGCGTGAACACCGGCTGGAGCACCCTGCGTTGTCGTGTCCAGTCCTCACCCTCAGCGGCGAGCAGCCCTCGCCCGAGCCAGGTGGCGATCTCGTCGTAGACCTGGTCACGTTTGGCGAAGGACCGCCAGGACGCGCCCGAGAGCACCTTGGCTGCTGCGTCGGGGTGGTGCAGCCACCACATCTCGCGGTCCAGTCCGCGGGGGCCCACCACCATGCGCACCACGTCCCCGTGCTCCTGCCAGGACCGCTGCGCGAACTCCACGACGTTGCGGCGCAGGGCCAGGGCAGGCCGCAGGCGACCTTCGACGGTGGGCGGGTGGCCACCGTGCGGGTGGGCGGGAGCACGGGCTGCCATGACTCCATCATCGACCCGGAGGTGGTTGGTCTCACACCGGCTGAGCGGTCAGCGTCGGCCAACCCGACGGCATACTCGGTGGGCAGACCCATCCCGAGCCAAAGGCGGCGATCACGCATGTCCCGACTCCAGACCACGGACGGCCTCTCCGAGGAACAGCACGAGCTCATCAAGCTGGTGCGCGAGTTCGTCGAGGAGCAGATCCTGCCCGTCGCCACCGAGCTCGAGCACCGCGACGAGTACCCGACGGACATCGTCGAGGGCATGAAGGAGATGGGGATCTTCGGCCTGATGATCCCGGAGGAGTACGGCGGCCTGGGCGAGTCGCTGCTCACCTACGCGCTCGTCGTCGAGGAGATCGCGCGGGGCTGGATGTCGGTCAGCGGCATCATCAACACGCACTTCATCGTCGCCTACCTGATCCTCCAGCACGGCACCGAGGAGCAGAAGCAGCGCTACCTGCCCCGGATGGCGACCGGCGAGGTCCGCGGAGCGTTCTCGATGTCCGAGCCCGGGCTGGGGTCCGACGTCGCGGCGATCCGCACCAAGGCCGTTCGAGAGGGGGAGGAGTGGATCGTCACGGGCCAGAAGATGTGGCTGACCAACGGTGGGTCCTCGAACCTCGTCGCCGTGCTCGTGCGCACCGACCTCGGTGAGAGCGAGAGCCCCTACAAGAACATGAGCACCTTCCTCATCGAGAAGGAGTCCGGCTTCGGGGAGACCGCGCAGGGCGTCACCGTGCCGGGCAAGATCGAGAAGATGGGCTACAAGGGCGTCGACACGACCGAGCTGATCTTCGAGGGGCACCGCACGACCGATGCGCAGCTGCTCGGCGGAGTGCCCGGCAAGGGCTTCTACCAGATGATGGACGGGGTCGAGGTGGGCCGCGTGAACGTCGCCGCCCGGGCCTGTGGCCTGTCGCGCCGGGCGTTCGAGCTCGGCATCGCCTACAGCCAGCAGCGCGAGACCTTCGGCAAGAAGATCGCCGAGCACCAGGGGATCCTCTTCCGCCTGGCCGACATGGCGACCAAGGTCGAGGCCAGCCACCAGATGATGGTCAAGGCCGCCAAGCTCAAGGATGCCGGGGAGCGCAACGACCTCGAGGCGGGCATGGCGAAGTACCTCGCCTCGGAGAACTGCGCAGACGTCGTCGAGCAGTCCTTCCGCATCCACGGCGGGTACGGCTACTCCAAGGAGTACGAGATCGAGCGGCTCTACCGCGAAGCACCGATGCTGCTCATCGGCGAGGGCACGGCCGAGATCCAGAAGATGATCATCGGTCGCCGCCTGCTCGAGGACTACAAGGCCCGCTGAGCGCGAAGGTCAGGAGGTCGGCACGGCCGGGCCCGTGGGCAGGCAGGGCCGTTGTCCGGGGGATAATGGCAGACATGACCAGCCAGCCCATGCGCCCCGGCCTGCGGGCCGCTCTCTCGCTCCAGTACCCGATGTCCCTGGGCGTGTACGACTCCTACGAGGAGGCCCAGAAGGCGGTCGACTACCTCTCCGACAACGAGTTCCCCGTCCAGGACGTGCTCATCGTCGGCACCGACCTCAAGCAGCTCGAGCGCGTGACCGGGCGCCTCACCCGGGGTCGGGTCCTCGGCGCGGGCGCCCTGTCCGGCGCGTGGCTGGGTCTGTTCGTCGGGACGATCTTCGCTCTCTTCGACCCGAGCGGGTTCAACATCCTCAACGTCGTCAGCACCGTTGCCTTCGGTGCACTCTTCGGCATGGTCTGGGCAGCCGTGGGGTACCGCCTCACCCGGGGTGAGCGCGACTTCACCTCCGTCAGCCAGGTCGTGGCGGCCAAGTACGAGGTCCTCTGCGAGCACAAGCACGTGCAACGCGGCCGCGAGCTGCTCACCGAGATGGACCCGATGCGCGCCGCCATGCAGGAGGTACGCCGGGCGCAGGAAGCCGAGCGGGCTCGCGCCGACGAGGCGTAGTTTGGCCCCATGACTGACGCACGCCCCCACCTCGAGCCCTTCGAGGGCGAGTTCGCCCGCGTCCTGTGCGTCGTCGCCCACCCGGACGACATCGAGTACGGCACGGCTGCGGCCGTCCACCGATGGGTTGCCGAGGGCGCGACCGTGAGCTACTTCCTGCTCACCCGCGGCGAGGCGGGTATCGACACGATGCACCCTGACGAGGCCGCAGTGGTCCGCGAGGCCGAGGAGCGCGAGAGTGCACGGCGCGTCGGCGTCGATGTCGTGGAGTTCGGCGGGTTCGCCGACGGAGCGATCGAGTACGGAGTTGCGCTGCGGTGCGCCATCGCCCGCGCCATCCGTCGCGAGCGCCCCGACCTCGTCGTCACCACCACGTGGGACGAGCGGTTCGGCACCGGCATGGTCAACCAGGCAGACCACCGCGCGGTCGGCCTGGCCACGTTGGATGCCGTCGCGGATGCCGGCAACCGGTGGTTGCACACCTCCCTCGCCGAGGAGGGGCTGGAGCCGTGGGGCGGGGTCAAGGCGCTCGCGGTGGCTGCGAGCAGCTCCCCGACCCACTTCGTGGACGTCTCAGGCGAGCACTTCGAGGCGGCTGTGCACTCACTGGAGGCCCATGCGGCCTACAACGACGCCCTCCCGGAGGACTTCCCCAAGCCTCGGGCGCTGCTCCAGATGGTTCTCGGCGGTGGGGGCCAGGCGGCCGGCGTCGAGCACGCGGCCCTGTTCGACGTCATCCGGCGGGGCTGACCGCACGACACTCTGACCGCTCCGCGCGGGCTTCACCCGGGAAGCGCGAGGTTCGCACGGGAATGCATCCCTTGCGAACCTCGCGCTTGCCTCATGGGGAGGAAAAGTCAGGAGGTGCGCAGGCGGGCGATCCAGGCCTCGACGTCGGCGGAGCTGCGCGGCATGCCCGCCGAGAGGTTCTCGCAGCCGTCCTGCGTGACGAGGATGTCGTCCTCGATGCGCACCCCGGTGCCGCGGAACCGCTCGGGGGCGAGCAGGTCGTCGGACTTGAAGTACAGGCCGGGCTCGACGGTGAGCACCATGCCGGGGCGAAGCTCGGCATCCATGTACTCCTCACGCGTCGCGAGGGCGCAGTCGTGCACGTCGAGGCCCAGGTGGTGCGACGTCCCGTGCACCATCCAGCGGCGGTGGTACTGCCCGTGCTCCTTGTCCAGGGTGTCCTCGACCGAGACGCCGTCAGGGAGCAGCCCCCAGGCGTGCAGGTGCTCGGCGATGACCCGGATCGCTGCTGCGTGGACGTCGGAGAACTTGTTGCCGGGCTTGACCGCGGCGATGCCGGCCTCCTGGGCGGCGTACACGGCGTCGTAGATCTCTCGCTGGGCGTCGGTGAACGTCCCGGAGACCGGGAAGGTGCGGGTGACGTCAGCCGTGAACAGGGAGTCGACCTCGACGCCGGCGTCGATGAGCACGAGGTCGCCCTCGCGGACCTCGCCGGTGTTCTTGATCCAGTGCAGCGTGTTCGCGTGGTCCCCGGCCGCGCAGATGCTGTCGTAACCGACGCCGTTGCCGCGGTGGCGTGCGTGGAGCGCGAAGGTGCCCTCGAGCCACCGCTCACCGCGCTCGACCGTGGCTGCCGTCGCGAGTTCGGCGACCATCGCGTCGAAGCCGTGGTGCGTCGCGGCGACCGCGGCGCGCATCTGCTCGATCTCGTAGTCGTCCTTGCACATCCGCAGGTGGGAGATGTCGTGGGCGAGCGCGGCGTCGCTCTCCTTCAGGCCCTCCTGCTCCGCTCCGTTCTCGACCCGAGCGGCATCCAGCTGTGCCGTGAGGGCGAGGTCGGCGTCGCGCACGACGCGCACGGTGACCTCGCCGGCATCCTTGGATGCCGCCGCGGGGAACTCGTCGATGTGGCGGGCCGTCAGGCCCAGCTCGAGCTCGATGTCGGCGATGGAGGGTCGGGCGCCGACCCAGAACTCGCCGTAGCGCGAGTCCGCGAAGAACTCGTCGCTGTCGCGGTCGGCCAGCGGCCGGAAGTACAGGACCGCCTCGTGACCGCCGTCAGTGCCGTCGGCGCCGGCCACGGGTTCGAGGACCAGGACGGCATCGGGCTCACGGTCCGCGCCGAGCCCGGTGAGCCAGGCGAAGGCCGTGTGCGGGCGGAAGACGTAGTCGCAGTCGTTGCTGCGCACCTTCAGGCCACCTGCCGGGATGATCAGCCGCTGGCGGGGGTACGCCGCGCTGATCAGTGCCCGGTGAGCCGCCGCCGGGGCAGCCGCGGGGCTCGGCCCGGTCACGGTGGGGCGACGTGGTGCCCACCCGTCGCGGACGAAGGCCCGGAACTCGTCGGTCGTCGCCCGGGCGCGGTTGTCTGCCTGCTGCTGTTCCTCACTCACCCGACCATGCTCCCACGGGCCGGACGCGCTGCGTTCTCGTCGTAGCCTGCTGCCATGGGTCAGGGCGTCGTGGATGTCGCGGGTGAGGCGCTCGCCGACCGTTTCCGGGCACACTTCGGCCCTGAGGACCACCTCTACGCGGCGCTCCTCGCACGGATGGCCGACGACTGGGAAGCCGGCGGAGTCACCCGCGAGATCTTCGATGGCTGGCAGGACGCACCGGCGCAGCTGATGCCGCACCTGCGGATGCTCGCCGGTCTCTTCAGGATCGTCCTGCGGGGCGAGGCCCCGCAGCTCGAGGGGTTCTACCCCGCGCTGGGCGGTGACCTCGACCCTCGCGACGCGTGGGATGCCGTGCGGCCGGTGCTGCTGGCGCGCCGTGACGAGCTGCGCTCCAGCCTCGCGGTGGCACCGCAGACCAACGAACCGGCCCGCACCCTCGCCCTGCTCATCGGCGTGTCCGACGCGGTGCACCGAAGCGGGCTGAACCGGGTCCGACTCCTCGAACCCGGAGCCTCCGGAGGTCTCGGGCTGCTCGTCGACCGCTACCGCTTCGTCGGTGAGGGGTGGTCGGCGGGCCCGGTCGAGGCGACGCTCGTCGTGCCCGGATGTGGTGCAGAGGGGTTCCGGCCGGAGTCCTTCGAGGTCGTCGAGCGGCGGGGATGCGACCTGGCCCCGGTCGACACCTCGTCTGCCGAGGGTGGCGAGTACCTGACCTCCTTCGTGTGGCCGTGGCAGCGTGAGCGCCACGCACGACTCACGGCGGCCCTCACGGTCGCGAGGGAGCACCCGGTCGTCGTCGACCGGGCCCCGGCCTCGCAGTGGGTGGCCGAGCGGCTCGCCGAGCCGGTGCCTGACGGCGTCCTCACCGTGGTGTGGCACTCCGTCACCCGGATGTACTGGCCTGCCGAGGAGACCGCCGCCGTGGACGACGCGGTTCGGGTGGCGCGAGGGCGGATGCCGCTCGCCCACGTCGCGTTCGAGCACGACTGGGCAGCGGCCTCGGGGAGCGGGTCGCCCGGGCTTCCCCGGGTGGAGCTCGACGGTGAGGTCCTCGGTGTCGGCGATCACCACGGCCCGCCCGTACGCTGGTCCTGATGACTGCTCCGCAGCGCCCTCGCGACCCGCGACGGGCCGGCATCCAGCGATCGCGGCGGCCGTCGCCCGAGGTCATCGCCCGGCGCCGGCTGGTGGTCGGGGGTGGAGCCCTCCTCGGGGTGGGGGTGCTGGGCCTCGGGGTGCGCGAACTGTTCACCAACGATGCCGTCGCATCCCCAGCGATGGTGACGACGGCGGGGCCGACCACCGTCGACGGGTCGGCCGGCGAACCCGCCGGTGCCACGGCATCCCCCTCGCCCAGTGCGACTGCGAGCGCCTCAGGTGTTCCAGGGGGCCAAGCCTCACCGGTGGAGGCGCCCAAGCTCGCCAACCGGCTCGAGGAGTACCTGTCGGGACGCAGCGGGCGGCTGGGGCTGGAGATCGTGGACCTGCGCCGGGGGCAGAGCTTTCGTCACGAGGCGAGCGAGGGGTACTGCTACAGCACCATCAAGGTGTTGGTGCTCACCACGGTGCTCCGGCAGGCCCAGGAGGCCGAGGTGGAGCTCACCGAGCGCGAGCGCGACCTCGCCACGCGGATGATCACCCGCAGCGACAACGGGGCCACCGAGACCCTGCTCGCCCAGGTGGGGCGCGATGAGGTCGAGCGGGTCGCCGGGCTCGTCGGGATGACGAAGACCCAGATCGACTCGGGGTGGTGGGGCTTCTGGCGAACCGTCCCCGGCGACCTCTCGCTCATGGTGGATGCGGTGCTGTCCTCTGATCGGGTGCTCGACGGGGGGCGCCGCACGATCGCCCGCATGCTCATGGCCGACGTGGTGCCCCAGCAACGCTGGGGGGTCTTCGCCCCGGAGTCACGCAAGGTCCACGTGGCGGCCAAGAACGGCTGGGGCCCCCTGCCCGACGGCTATCGCCTGAACTCGACAGGGTGGGTGAGCGGGGCGGACCGGGACTACGTGCTGAGCATCCTGTCGCGAAGCACCGCAGGGTTCAGCCATGGTCGGCGCACCGTCAACGAGGTGGCCGACATCTGCCACAGCGCGATGGCCGACGGCCTCGCCTGAGTCACTCGACGTCGACCCACCCCAAGGTGCGCTCGACCGCCTTCTGCCACCCGGCGTACCCGTCGCGGCGCTGGGCGTCGCTCCACTGCGGTTCCCATCGTCGCGCCTGGGCCCAGTTGGCTCGCAGTTCGTCGGTGCCCGACCAGAAGTCGGTGGCCAGCCCCGCAGCGTAGGCGGCACCCAGGGCCGTGGTCTCCGGCACGACCGGCTTGGACACCGGCACCCCGAGGATGTTGGCCTGCAACTGCATGCACAGGTTGTTGGCGGTGATGCCCCCGTCGACCTTGAGGGTGGTGAGTGTGACCCCGGAGTCGGCGGCCATGGCGTCGACGACGTCGCGCGACTGGTAGCAGATCGCCTCGAGGGTGGCGCGCGCCACGTGGGCGTTGGTGTTGAACCGGGACAGGCCGACGATGGCGCCGCGGGCGTCGCTTCGCCAGTAGGGGGCGAACAGCCCACTGAACGCCGGGACGAAGTAGACCCCGCCGGTGTCCGGCACGGATGCCGCGAGCGACTCGACCTCGGAGGCACCGGAGATGATGCCGAGCTGGTCGCGCAGCCACTGCACGGCGCTGCCGGTCACGGCGATCGATCCCTCGAGGGCGTACACCGGCTTGGCGTCGCCGAAGCGGTAGGCCACCGTGCTCAGCAAGCCGTTGCTGCTGCGCACCAGTTCCTCGCCGGTGTTGAGCAGCAGGAAGTTGCCGGTGCCGTAGGTGTTCTTGGCCTCGCCCGGCTCGAAGCACACCTGACCGACGGTCGCCGCCTGCTGGTCCCCGAGGACACCGGTGATCCGCACGCCGGCCGCGCCACTGCGGTCGCCGGTCGTGACCCCGTACGCGGCGGCGTCACTGCTGCTGTGGATGCTCGGCAGCATCGCCCGGGGGATGCCGAAGAAGCCGAGCAGCTCGTCGTCCCAGTCCAGGGTCGTGAGGTCCATGAGCATCGTGCGGCTGGCGTTGGTGACGTCCGTGGCGTGGATGCCGCCGTCAGGCCCGCCCGTGAGGTTCCACACGACCCAGGTGTCGGGGGTGCCGAAGAGGGCATCGCCCCGTTCGGCGGCGGCGCGCAGGCCCTCGACGTTCTCGAGCAGCCACTGCACCTTGCCCGCGGAGAAGTACGTGGCCGGGGGCAGACCGGCCTTGCGCCGGATCACGTCGCCTCGCCCATCGGCATCCAGCGCCTTGGCGATCGAGTCGGTGCGGGTGTCCTGCCAGACGACGGCGTTGTACCAGGGACGACCCGTGCGGCGGTCCCACACGATGGCGGTCTCGCGCTGGTTGGTCACCCCGATCGCAGCGAGGTCACTCGTGGCCAGGCCAGCGCTGGTCAGCGCGCTGCCGATGACGGTCTGCGTGCGCTCCCAGATCTCCAGCGGGTTGTGCTCGACCCACCCGGCGCGGGGAAGGATCTGGTCGTGTTCGAGCTGGTGGCTCGCGACGGGCATCCCGTCGTGGTCGAAGACGATGAACCGCGTGCTCGTCGTGCCCTGGTCGACCGCGCCGATGAAGTCCGCCATGGCGGAAGCCTAGTCG